>NZ_JAAGOZ010000019.1:0-116323 GCF_010499845.1 Salipiger sp. PrR007
TATCCGCACCTTCGTCCGTGTCTACGAGTTGGGCAGCATGTCCGCCGCGGGCCGCGACCTGCGAATCTCACCGGCGGTCACTTCGGCGCGAATCTCGCAGCTCGAGGAGCATCTCAACGTGCGGCTCTTCCAGCGCACCACGCGCAACCTCGCCCCGACTGAGCAGGGTCGGGCCTTCTACGGGGGAGCGCGCGAAGTGCTCGAGGTGCTGGAGATGGCCGAGGCGCAGGTGGCCCAGCTCACCGACAACCCGAAGGGCTCGCTCTACGTCGCGGCGCCTCTCGGCGTCGGCAGGCGGCTGATCGCGCCCCATGTGCCCGGGTTCCTCAAGGAATACCCGGATGTGCAGATCCGCCTTCGCCTGTCGGATCGCAAGGTGGACCTGACAACCGAGGGGCTCGATCTGGCGTTCTTCCTCGGGACGCCCGAGGACAGCGCGCTGCGGATGCGCAAGATCGCCGATGTGCAGCGCGTGCTCGTCGCCGCGCCCTCCTACACCGCGCGGCGGGGCAACCCGACCTCGGGCGAGGCGCTGATCGCCCACCGCCACGAATGCCTCAACCTGCGCTTTCCCGGCGCCACCGAGTTCCAGTGGCGGCTGCGCACGCCCGAGGGGCCGAAACGCTTCGCCGTCTCCGGACGCTACGAATCCGATGACGGCGACGTGCTGACCGACTGGGCGCTGGCGGGCGAAGGGATCGCGCTGAAGCCGGTCTTCGAAGTGGCCGAATACCTGCGCATCGGCCGGTTGGTCCCGGTGGCCGAGGACACGCCGCCCGAGCCGATTCAAATGGCCTGCCTGTTCACCCATCGCAAGGGACAGGACCCCAAGACGCGGCTCTTCATGGATTACATCACCGACCGGGTCGGCGCGGCTATCCGGCAGGCCGAGGACCGCGCGACGGAAAGCGGGCGCTAGGGGCGCGCCGGGCTCCACGCAAGGTGGTTGAGGCAGCTTCAAACGGAAATTGAAAATCATCCGGCATTATCCGGATTACACCTTAGGGATGACCCGGAGGCAACACCGAAGGAGCCCGTCCCAGATGACGCTGCTGAGCCCGCTGACCGCACCCCGCTATCCCCGCGACATGACCGGATATGGCGAGTCCCCGCCCGCCGCGAACTGGCCGAACGGCGCGAAGATCGCGGTGCAGATCGTGGTGAATTACGAAGAAGGCGGCGAGAACAACATCCTGCACGGCGACGCCGCCTCCGAGGCCTTCCTGTCCGAGATCGTCGGCGCGGCGCCATGGCTGGGCCAGCGTCACTGGAACATGGAGTCGATCTACGAATACGGCGCCCGCGCCGGATTCTGGCGGCTGCACCGGCTGCTGAAGGACATCCCCGTCACCGTCTACGGCGTCGCCACCGCGCTTGCCCGTGCGCCAGAGCAGGTCTCTGCCATGCAGCGCGCCGGCTGGGAGATCGCCTCGCATGGGCTCAAGTGGGTCGAGCACAAGGACATGCCCGAGGAAGAGGAACGCGCGCAGATCCGCGAGGCGATCCGCTTGCACAGCCTTGTCACCGGCGCGCCGCCGCGCGGCTGGTACACCGGGCGCTGCTCGATGAACACCGTGCGTCTCGCCGCCGAGGAGGGGGATTTCGACTACATCGCCGACAGTTACGCCGACGACCTGCCCTATTGGGTGAAGGTCGGCAGCAAGGAGCAGCTGATCGTGCCCTATACGCTCGACGCCAATGACATGCGCTTCGCCTCGCCGCAGGGGTTCAACTCGGGCGACCAGTTCGAGACCTACCTGCGCGACAGTTTCGATACGCTTTATGAGGAGGGCCTCGCGGGGGCGCCGAAGATGCTGTCGATCGGCCTGCATTGCCGGCTCGTCGGTCGTCCGGGCCGGGTGGCGGCGCTGAAGCGGGTGCTGGCCCACATGGCCGCGCAGGAGGGCGTCTGGTTCGCCACCCGCGCGCAGATCGCCGAGCATTGGGCGACGGAGCATCCCGCGCCGACCGGCCCGCGCCCGTCGCGGATGGACCGCCGCGCCTTCGTGGAGGCCTTCGGCGGCGTCTTCGAGCACAGCCCTTGGATCGCCGAGGGCGCCCATGCGCTGGAACTCGGGCAGACCCATGACACCGCGCGCGGCGTTCATGCCGCGCTGGCGCGGGTCTTCCGCGCGGCCTCCGACGAACAGCGGCTTGCCGTGCTGACCGCGCACCCCGATCTGGCGGGCAAGCTGGCACAGGCCAAGCGGCTCACCGAGGAGTCGACCGCCGAGCAGGCGGGGGCGGGGCTCGATGCGCTGACCGATGCCGAGCGCGACGCCTTCACCGGGCTCAACGAGGCCTATACCGCGAAATTCGGCTTTCCCTTCATCATTGCCGTGCGTGACAACGACAAGGCCTCGATCATGAAGGCCTTTCACCGCCGCCTCGGCAATGATCGCGCCACCGAGTTCGACGAGGCGTGCAGGCAGGTCGAGCGCATCGCCGAGCTGCGCCTGATGGACAAGCTCGGCGCATGAGCCGGATCCTCGCCGAACCTCTTGCCGCCGCCGCCTTTGCCCCATTTGGCGAGGTGCTGGAGGCGGAGGGACCGCCTGACCGGATCATCAACCAGGGGCTGTGCGGACGTTTCCACGACCGCGCGACGCTCGACATGCTGGATGGCCACGCCGGGATCAGCCTCTTCAGGGCGGAGCCGCGCGCGCTGCCCTTGCGGCTCGAGATGGTCGAGCGCCACCCACAGGGCAGCCAGGCCTTTCTGCCGATGAGCCATGATCCGTTCCTCGTGGTTGTCGCCCCCGATGAGGGCGGCGTGCCGGGAACGCCCCGCGCCTTTCTCACCCGCCCCGGACAGGGGATCAATTTCCACCGCGGCACGTGGCACGGGGTGCTGACCCCGCTGCGCGCGCCGGGGCTCTTCGCCGTGATCGACCGGATCGGCGCGGGGCCAAACCTCGAGGAGCACTGGTTCGAAGAGCCTTACCTCGTTCACGCCACCGCGTGAGGAAGCCGGCAGCAAGACCGGCCCCGCGCCCCAGCAGGGAGCACCCCAAGACATGACCGACCACCGCATCGGAACGCCCGAGCAATTGCGCGATCCGAACTTCACCCCCGCGCTCAGCCGCGCCATCCCGCTCGGCATCCAGCACGTGCTGGCGATGTTCGTCTCGAACGTGACCCCGGCGATCATCGTCGCGGGCGCGGCGGGTTTCGGCTTCGGCTCGAACAGCCCCGACTTCCCGGAACTGCTCTACCTCATCCAGATGTCCATGCTCTTTGCCGGGGTGGCGACGCTGTTCCAGACACTGACGCTGGGGCCGATCGGGGCGGGCCTTCCGATCGTGCAGGGCACAAGCTTTGCCTTCATCCCGATCATGATCCCGCTGGTCGCGGGCAAGGGGGTCGACGGGCTTGCAGCCATGTTCGGCGGCATCCTCGCGGGCGGCCTCTTCCACGCGCTCCTTGGCACGGTGATCGGCCGCATCCGCTTTGCGTTGCCGCCGCTGGTGACCGGGCTGGTCGTCACGATGATCGGCCTCGCGCTGGTCAAGGTCGGCATCGAATACGCGGCGGGCGGCGTTCCGGCCAAGGAGGCCGGGCTCGCCAGCTACGGGTCTTGGGCAAGCTGGTCGGCGGCGCTGGTGGTGCTGGCGGTGACGCTGGGGCTGAAGTTCTTCGCCCGCGGCATGCTCAGCATCTCGGCGGTGCTGGTGGGCATTCTCGTGGGCTATATCTACGCGATCTTCACCGGGCTGCTGTCGTTCGACGCCATCGCCGGCTCGTGGCAGAACGCCGCCGCCTTCTCGCTGCCGCAGCCGTTCCGCTACGGCATCGAGTTCACGGTCGCCGGGGTCATCGGCTTTTGCCTGATGGCCTTCGTCTCGGCGGTCGAGACCGTCGGCGACGTTTCGGGCATCACCAAGGGCGGCGCGGGCCGCGAGGCCACCGACCGCGAGATCGCCGGGGCCACCTATGCCGACGGTGTCGGCTCGGCCATCGCCGGGATCTTCGGCGGCCTGCCCAACACCTCGTTCAGCCAGAACGTCGGGCTCATCGCCATGACCGGCGTGATGAGCCGCCATGTGGTGACCATCGGCGCGATCTTCCTGATTGTCTGCGGGCTGGTGCCGAAGGTCGGCGGCGTGATCCGCACCGTGCCGATCGAGGTTCTCGGCGGCGGCGTCATCGTGATGTTCGGCATGGTCGTCGCCTCGGGTATCTCGATGCTGTCCGACGTCGACTGGACGCGGCGCAACATGGTGATCTTCGCCGTGGCGCTCTCGGTCGGGCTCGGGTTGCAGCTCGAAGTGTTGAACGTCGCGCCGGGCGCGCCCAATGCGCTGCAGCACCTGCCCGACACGCTGCGCATCCTCGGCGCCTCGGGGATCCTGCCCGCAGCGGTGATCGCCATCGCGCTCAACCTCGTGCTGCCGAAGGAGCTGGCCGAGGAATCCACCGAAGAGGTTTCGGGCGGCATGGCCGGCCATCGCGGAGAGGAGCCGCGCGGCGAGAGCGCCTGACCCCATCGATCCTTCGCGGAAGCTGCGGCGCGCCCCTCGGGGCGCGCCGTTTGCATTCGGGAGAGCGCCGGGCGACCTTCGGCCTTTTTCCGGGTGGGCACGGGGGCTGCATTCCACAAAAGAGAAAGGGCGGAGGCTTGCCGCCTCCGCCCCGCCCGTGCACCGCAGTAAGATGGCTCAGAAATCGACCTCGATCGCGATGCCCTTCTCGATGGCCAGATCGACCACAGCCGCGGCCACGGCCAGATCCTGCAGGCCGACGCCGGTGCCGTCGAAGAGGGTGATCTCCTCGGCCGAGCTGCGCCCGATGTGTGCGCCGCCGATCACCGCGCCGAGTTGGATGATGTCGGCGTCGCCGATCAGCCCTGCGGCGACCGCGTGCTGCGCCTCGCCGATCGAGACCGACTGCGCGACTTCGTCGGTGAACACCGTCGCCTTTGCCAGCAGCTCCGGCGCGGCCTCCTGCTTGCCCTTGGTGTCGGTGCCCATGCAGGCGATGTGGCAGCCCGGCGAGACGTGCTCGGCAAGAAGGATCGGCGCGAAGGAGGAGGTGATCGAAATGATCACATCTGCCTCGCGCATGCCCTCGAGTTCGACCGCCTCGAAGGGCAGGCCCGCCTCGGCGGCAACCTTCTCGAGGTTGGGCAGCATCTCGGGATGCAGGTTCCAGCCGATCACCTTGTCGAAGTCGCGCTGCTCGAGCGCGGCCCGCAGCTGGAAGGTCGCCTGGTGTCCCGCGCCGACCATGCCGATCACCCGGGCGTCCTCTCGCGCGAGATGGCGGATCGACACCGAGGAGGCGGCGGCGGTGCGCAGCGCCGTCAGCAGGTTGCCCCCGACCATGGCCTTTGCCCTGCCGGTATCGGGATCGAAGAGGAACACGGTGGACTGGTGGTTGATGAGGCCACGCTCTTCGAGGTTGTTGGGCCAGTAGCCGCCGGCCTTCAGCCCCAGTGTCAGGCCGGAGCGGTCGAACCCGCCCTTGAAGCCGTAGAGCGCGTCTTGGTGGCCGATGGCTTCACGGACCACGGGGAAGTTGTAGGCGTCTCCGGCGGCCATGGCGGCAAACACCTTCTCGACCGCGGCAAAGGCGGCCTCGCGAGTCATCAGGTCGGCGATCTCGCGTTCGGGAACGATGAGCATGGGGCTCTCCTTTCGTGAAAAAGGCCCGCGCGCCGGGACTATGGACGCGCGGGCAAGGCGCGCCCGCGGGGTGAGCGGGCGCGCGGGGCATGAGGGGGGGTGCGGTTCAGTAAGCCTTGCCGCGCGCCGAGACCGGCCAGAGCGTCTCGACCTTGCCGCCGCGCACGCCGACGTACCAGTCGTGGACATTGGCGGTGGGGTCGCAGTGGCCGGGCACCAGCTTCAGCTTGTCGCCGACCTTCAGCACGCCCGAGGGATCGGCGATCACGCCGTGCTCGTCCGAGCACTTGACGTATTCCACGTCGGTGCGCCCGTAGATCACCGGCAGGCCACTGTCGATGGACTGGGCCTTGAGGCCCGCGTCGCAAATCGCCTTGTCGGACTTGGCGTGGCTCATCACCTGGGTGAGGATGAAGAAGGCATTCTCCCATTCGCCGTCGTCGATGCGGTTGCCGTCCTTGTCACGGATCCGGCCGTAATCGGCATCCATGAAGGCGTAGGAGCCGCATTGCAGCTCGTTGTAGACGCCGGAGTTGCTCTCAAAATAGTAGCTGCCGGTGCCGCCGCCAGAGACCAGATCGGGCTTCAGGCCCACGGCCTCAAGCGCGGCGACGGCCTCCTTCACCTGCGCGATGGCAACGTTCAGCTTGTCGCGCCGCGCCTCGTAGCTGTCGAGGTGCTGCATGGCGCCCTGGTAGGCTTGGATGCCGGTGAATTCGAGGCCCTGGGCGGCATCGATGGCAAGCGCGATCTGCACAACCGCCTCGGAGGTGGTCACGCCGCAGCGGCCCGCGCCGCAGTCGATCTCGACGAAGCACTCGATGGTGGTGCCATGGCGCTGCGCGGCCTCTGCCAGCTCGGCCACATTGGCGAGGTCGTCGACGCAGACGATGATCTTCGCGCCGAGCTTCGGCAGCCGCGCCAGCCGGTCGATCTTGCGCGGATCGCGCACCTGGTTCGAAACCAGCACATCCTTGACGCCACCGCGCACGAAGACCTCGGCCTCCGACACCTTCTGGCAGCAGACGCCAATGGCCCCGCCGAGCCGGATCTGCAGCTTGGCCACGTCCACCGATTTGTGCATCTTGCCGTGCACGCGGTGACGCATGTTGTGGGCGCGGGCGTAGTCGCCCATCTTGCGGATGTTGCGCTCGAGCGCATCCAGATCGAGCACGAGACAGGGTGTCTGGATGTCCGCCGCGTCCATGCCCGGCAGGGCGGGCACGTCGAAGCCGACCTCGAGTTGGTCGAAAGTCACGGGTGCATTCATGGCTCAGGCTCCTTTGGTCCAGGGCAGACGGTCGAGATCGACATTGCCGCCGGTGATGATGAGACCGACGCGCTTTCCAGCGAAACGGTCGCGGTTCTTGAGGATTGTGGCAAGCGGCACGGCGCTCGATGGCTCCATCACGATCTTCATGCGCTTCCAGATCAGCTTCATCGCCTCGACGATTTCCTCTTCCGAGGCGGTGAGGATGTCGCTGACGTGGCTGGAGACGAAGTGCCAGGTCAGATCCTTCAGCGGCACCTTCAGCCCGTCTGCCACGGTCTCGGGCGCGTCATCGGCGATGATGTGCCCGGCCTTGAAGCTGCGGTAGGCGTCATCGGCCTGCTCGGGCTCGGCGGCGATGACCTGGACTTCGGGGGCGAGCGTGGAGAGCGTGAGACAGGTGCCCGAGATCATCCCGCCGCCGCCGATGGGCGCCACGACCATGTCGAGCCCGTCGGTCTGTTCCATGAACTCGCGCGAGCAGGTGCCCTGGCCCGCGACGACGCGGGGGTCGTTGTAGGGGTGGACGAAATCGCCCCCCGTCGCCGCCTGCACCTCGGCGAACACCGCCTCGCGCGAGCTGGTCGAGGGCTCGCATTCGGTGATGATCCCGCCGTAGCCGCGTACGGCGTCCTTCTTGGCCTGAGGCGCGCTCCGCGGCATCACCACGTTGCAGGGGATGCCGCGCCGCCCGGCGGCATAGCTCAGCGACAGCGCGTGGTTGCCCGAGCTGTGGGTGCAGACGCCGCGTGCCGCCTCGGCGTCCGTCAGGCTGAAGACCGCGTTGGAGGCGCCGCGCACCTTGAAGGCGCCGGCCTTCTGGAAGTTCTCGCACTTGAAGAAGAGCTGCGCGCCGGTGAGCTCGTTCAGGAAGGACGAGGTCAGGACCGGGGTGCGGTGGATGTGCGGCGTGATGCGGGCGTGGGCCGCCAGCATGTCGTCATAGGTGGGGATGCTCAGCGCGATATCCTTCATCACGCGGCCTCCTTCCGGACGAGCGCGGGGGTGGCGCGGTAGAACTCCTGCGCCGCCGCGACGCCCGAGCCGAGCGTGATGTCGAGCCCAAGGTCCTTCATGCACATCTCGGCGCAAGCGAGACCGGAAAGGGTCATCACATCGGTCAGGCTGCCGAGGTGGCCGATGCGGAACACCTTGCCGGCAACCTCGCCAAGCCCGGTGCCGAAGGCGACGCCATAGGTCTGCGCGGCGTGGCTGACAATGTCGGTGGCGTTGAACCCTTCGGGCGTGCGGATGGCGCTGACCGTGTCCGAGTAGACCTCGGGCGAGGCGGCGCAAAGTTCGAGGCCCCAGGCGCGGACCGCCGAGCGCACGCCTTCCGCGATGCGGTGGTGGCGGGCAAAGACGTTCTCCAGCCCCTCGTCCAGCAACAGGCGGCAGGCCTCGTTCAGCCCGTTCAGCAGGCCGACGGCGGGGGTGTAGGGGTAGGCGTTGTTGGCATAACCCTTCGCCATGTCCTGCACGTCGAAGAAGGTGCGCGGCAGCTTGGCGGTCTTTGTGGCCGCCATGGCCTTGTCGCTGAAGCCCACGATGGCAAGGCCCGGCGGCAGCATGAAACCTTTCTGCGAGCCGGTGACGGCGCAGTCGACGCCCCACTCGTCAAAGCGGAAATCCATCGAGGCGATCGAGCTGACGCCATCGACAAACAGCAGCGCCGGGTGGCCCGCGTCATCGAGCGCGCGGCGCACCGCGGCGATGTCCGAGCGCACGCCGGTGGCGGTCTCGTTGTGGGTGGCGAGAACCGCCTTGATACGATGCTGCTTGTCCGCGGCCAGGACCTCTGCGTAGCGCTCCGCGGGCAGGCCCTCGCCCCAGGGCGTCTCGACGACCTCGGCGTTCAGCCCGTGGCGCTGGCACATGTCGATCCAGCGGTGGCTGAACATGCCATTGCGCGCCGCCAGCACGGTGTCGCCAGGCGAGAGCGTGTTGCTCAGCGCCGTCTCCCAACCCCCGGTGCCGGTCGAGGGGAAGATGAACACCTCGGCGCGCGTGCTCTTCAGCACCTTGCGCACGCCCTCGCGGGCGGGGTGCAGGATCTGCCCGAACAGCGGCGAGCGATGGTCGATCGTCGGCATATCGCAGGCCTTGCGCAGGCGCTCGGGGATGTTGGTCGGGCCCGGAATGAAAACGGGGTTCGGAAAGCTCATGGCCACCTCCTCTGGTCGCTGGAAACGACCCTAACCGGAGGCGGCCCGCGGCGAAATTTTTTTGAAATCGTTTTTCAGAAATGAGCCAAGCAGGAAAAGCATTCGTTGTCAGTTGGTTGATTTTTTCATATCGTGAATTTCGCTTTCAAGATGAATGAAAGAGATTTTATGGATTCTCCTAAAGATGCCGAAATCACCCCCCGCCGTGCCCGCGGCCGGCCGCGTGGATGGGAGGACAACAGCGCGCAGAACACCATCAAGTCGCTCGACCGAGCGATGGAGGTGCTGGACTACCTGAGTGCCCGCCCAGGCCTCACGTTGTCGGAACTGGCGAGCGATCTGCAGCAATCCCCGGCCACGGTTTATCGCATCCTCGTCACCCTCGAAGGCCGGCGGATGGTCGAGTTCGATCCCACCGAGCAGCTCTGGCACGTCGGCCCGCAATCCTTTGTCATCGGCGCACGCTTCCTGCGCCGGACCAGCCTCGTCGAGCGGGCGCGACCTATCCTGCGCACGTTGATGGAAGACACGGGCGAGACGGCCAACCTCGGCATCGTGCGCGAGGCGTCGGTGCTTTTCGTCAGCCAGGTCGAGACACATGAGAGCATCCGCGCGTTCTTTCCGCCGGGCACGCTGTCGCCGCTGCATGCCTCTGGCATTGGCAAGGCGCTGTTGGCCGAGATGGCGGGGGAGCGCCTGGAGAAACTGCTGGCGCGGGACATGGAGCGCTTCACCGAGCACACGTTGGCCGAGCCGGAGGCACTGCGCGCCGATCTCGCGGCGATCCGGACGCGGGGCTATTCTATTGATGCAGAAGAAAAGAATCTGGGAATGCGCTGCATCGCGGCGGCGGTCTTCGATGTCTCGGGCGAGGCAGTGGCGGGCATTTCGGTGTCCGGCCCGACGATCCGTATGCGCGAGGAGAGCACAAACGAAACGAGCCGCGCGGTGATGCGCGCGGCCCGGGAGCTTACGGCGGCGATCGGCGGGGTCAGCCCGCCGGAGCGCTGACCTTGCGGGGCGCGGACATCGGCTGTGCCGCGCCCGACGGACGCAGCGCCATGTGCCGGTTGACGTCCTTGTAGAGCAGGTAGCGGAACCGGCCCGGACCGCCCGCGTAGCAGGCCTGCGGGCAGAAGGCGCGCAGCCACATATAATCCCCGGCCTCGACCTCGACCCAGTCCTGGTTGAGCCGGTACACCGCCTTGCCCTCGAGCACGTAGAGCCCGTGCTCCATCACGTGGGTCTCGGCAAAGGGGATCACCGCGCCGGGTTCGAAGGTCACAACCGTGACGTGCATATCGTGGCGCAGGTCCGACGGATCGACAAAGCGGGTGGTGGCCCATTTGCCGTCGGTGCCGGGCATGGGCGTGGGGGCGATGTCCTGCTCGTTGGCGATGATCACCTCGGGGTGGGGCAGGCCGGGCACTGCCTCGTAGGCCTTGCGGATCCAGTGGAAGCGCAGGATGTCTTCACCCGTGTTGCGCAGGCTCCAAAGCGTCGCGGGCGGCAGGAAGGCGTAGCCGCCCTCGCGCAGAACATGCGCCTCGCCTTCGACGGTCAGCACAGCTTCGCCGCCGACGACAAAGAGCACGCCCTCGGCGCCCGCGTCGGTCTCGGGATGGTCCGAGCCGCCGCCCGGCTGCACCTCCATAATGTACTGCGAGAAGGTCTCGGCAAAACCGCTGAGCGGGCGCGACAGCACCCACAGACGCGTGTCCTCCCAGAACGGGAGGAAGCTGGTGACGATGTCGCGCATCGTGCCCTTGGGGATCACCGCGTAGGCATCGGTGAACACCGCGCGGTCGGTCAGGAGCTGGCTTTGCGGCGGATGGCCGCCGGTGGGGGCGTAGTAGGAAGGGGTCTGGGTCATCTGGGGCTCCGATGGGAGGGGAACTGCCGGAAGTATGGGCCCTCCGGGCGGCGCGGGCGACAGGGCGCGGGGCGAAAAGTCCTTTTTGGAAAAAAGGATAATCGCGGCGCGGCTTTCGGATTTGCCGAAAGCCGCGCCCATGGATGCCTCATCTCGCCAGAGATGGCGGATGTGGCAGGGGCGGGTTCAGGCGGACTGCAGTTCGGGTCGCGGAGCGCGGACCGCTGCGTTTTTCTGCGGCAGGCCCGCGACATAGGTCTCTGCCACGGCGCGGTCGTCGCCAAGCATCTGAAGCACGAAAAGCTCTTCGCTCAGAGTCCCGGCCCGCTGCATGCGCAGGGCCATCGGCTCGGTCGCCGAGGAGTCGAGCACCACGATATCCGCCTCGGTCCCCGGCTCCAGCGTGCCGATCTTGTCCTCCAGCCCCAGCGCCACGGCATTGCCGCGGGTGATCCAGTGGAAAGCACGCAGCGGGTGGAGTTTCTGGCCCTGAAGCTGCAGCACCTTGTAGGCCTCGTTCAGGGTCTGCAGCATCGAGTAGCTGGTGCCCGCGCCGACGTCGGTTGCGATGCCATTGCAAATGCCGCGCGCGCGCAACCCGGCGTCGTCGAAGAGCCCGCTGCCAAGAAAGAGGTTCGAGGTCGGACAGAAGACGGGCTTGGCGCCGGTCTCGGCCAGCAGGTCGATCTCGCGGGGCTCGAGGTGGATCGAATGGCCGAGCAGCGTCTTGGGCCCAAGCAGGCCATACCGCTCGTAGACGCCAAGATAGTCCGGCGCTTCGGGGTAGAGGCTGAGCGTATAGGCGATCTCGTCGCGGTTCTCCGAGAGATGGGTCTGCAGGAAGCACTCGGGGTGCTCGGCGACGAGCGCGCCGGCCATTTCCATCTGCTCGGGGCTTGAGGTGATGGCGAAGCGCGGGGTGATGGCATAGCCGGCGCGGCCGCGGCCGTGCCAGCGGGCGATCAGCCGCTTGCTGGCGTCATAACCCGATTGCGGCGTGTCACGCAGCGCCTCGGGCGCGTTGCGGTCCATCATCACCTTGCCGCCGATCATCCGCATGTCGCGGCGCGCGGCAGCGGCAAAGAAGGCCTCGGCCGAGGTTTCGTGGACGGAAGCATAGGCGACCGCCGTGGTGGTGCCATGGGCGCAGAGCTGCGCCATCAGCCACTCTGCCATGGCCCCGGCATGGGCGGGATCGCCAAAGCGGGTCTCTTCGGGGAAGGTGTAGCTGTTGAGCCAGTCCAGCAGCTGCGCCCCCCAGGAGGCAATGACCTGCACCTGCGGGTAATGGATGTGGGTGTCGATGAAGCCGGGCATCAGCAGGTGCGGGCGGTGGTCCACCACCGGCACGCTCGGGGCCTGCCGGGCAAGCTGGTCGAAGGCGCCGCTGGCGCGGATCATCCCGCCCGCGATCAGGATCCCCCCATCCTCGATGTAGCGGTAGGCGGCATGGTCGTCGGGGCCCTGCGGCTCGGCGTTGAAACTGAGGATGCGTCCGCGCAGGAGCACTTGGTCGGTTTTCATCGGATCACCTTTCGGGGAGTTGGCCGGAGATCTGGCCGGGGATCTGGCGGGGGAGGGCATAGGGGCGCGGGCCGGGATATGGCCCGCGCCGGTGGGGTGAGGATCGCTCTGCCCGGATCACTCCGCGGGCGCGGCAGGCGGCTCCTCGACCACCACGTTCTGGTTCTGCGTCGCGCCTTCGCGGTGGAAGAGCGGGTAGATGTAGAGGAAGGCGGCGGCCATCAGGTAGCCGGCGGACACCGGGCCGAGCGCGGGCCAGTGCAGGCTGGCGCCATGGATGATCCCCACCAGCGACATGAGCGCGGCGGCGAGCGCGAAGCCCCCGGCATTGCGGAACCGCCCGTCGATCACGCTCGCGACGATCGCGCCCCAGATGAGCCCGGTGAGGATCGCACCCTGGCTCAGCGACAGGTGCCCCGCGAAATGCGCGCCCTGCTGCAGCAGCGCGGCGGTCAGCGCCTCGTCACCCAGCTGCGGCAGGCCCTGCACGCCGGTGGCCTGCAGCGCGCCCATCAGCGCCCCCCATTTGATCATCAGGAAGGACGACACATGCGGCATCATCGCGATGGTGACGGCGGCCATATGCGCAGGTTTGACGCAATGGGCGGTGTTGGTGATCAGGCTCAGCGCCACGAAGACCAGCACCGGCGCGGCGGCGGCCTCGGGGATCAGGTTGTTGAGGAAGGCCAGCAACCCGAGGAAGGCGGCCAGCGGAATGACCAGACCCACACCGATGATGTATCCCGCGTGCGCACCCATGCGCTTGTAGGCCGGGTGGCCGATATAGGCGGTGGTGGGGAAGGGCGAGCCGAAGACCGCGCCGATCATCGTGCCGAGCCCGTCGGTGATCTGGCACACGCCCACCGGGTAGTGATCGCCGGCGCTTTCCGCGCTCTCGACGTTGTTCATCGTCTCGATGAAGTTGTAGATCTGCACGGGCACCAGCACGAGGAAGAGCTCGGGGTTGGCGAAGAGATGGTTGATCCCCGCCATCAGGTCTCCGACATAGGGAAGCGGCGGATAGAAGCCGGTGCCCTCGAAGCTGATCCGCGCCTCGCCGATGCTGAACGCCACGGCGGTGCCGACAATGAGCGCCAGCAGGCCCGCGGGGATGTTGAACGGCAGGCGGAACTGCCCGACAAGCCCCCAGAGGATGATGATCATCGAGGCAAAGCCGATGTAGGGCTGCTCGAAGATGGTGGCCAAAGGCACGGTGCCGATGAACACCAGCGCGATGCCGCAGAGCGTGCCGAGCATCCCGGCGCGCGGCGTGACTCGCTTCAGCCAGGGCCCGACGATGGCACCGAGGGCGGCGACGATGCCTCCCATGAAGCCCGCGCCGATGCCGACCTGCCAGGCCAGCATCGGATCGTTGGTGGCCCAGTAGATCGGACCGATGACCCCGAAGAGATAGACGAACATCACCGGCGTCGAGATGCCGTAGGGCAGGGCCGTGACATCGCGCCCATGCCGTGCTGCGGCGCGCTTGGCAAGCACCACATAGGCCGCGACGCCCGACAGGATCGCCACCGCCGCGCCGGGCAGGATGCGGCCGTAGACGATCTCGGCGGGCATCCCGAAGACGAACTGGCAGACGCCCGCCAGCACCATCAGGTTGATCAGATTGTCGGTGAACAGCGCCCAGAAAGCACTGAAATCGCTGCGTGAGAACAGCGTGTAGTGATAACTCCCTTCCCGCATGTGGGATCTCCTCGGGTTGCTTGCGGTTGTCCCGCGCCGCCCGCTCCTCTTCGGGCGGACGCGGGGGTTATTCTGCGGCGAAAGCCATGGGCCGCGCCGCGCCTTGCTGGAGGGTGAGGGCGGTGAGCACCTCGGCCACGACAAAGGCGGCGATCACCTCGGGGCGCTTGTCGCGGCTGCCCTGTGCGCCGATCGGGCAGGTGAGGGCCTCGTCCGAGAGCCCGTCGCATTCATTCCGCGCGAAGCGGCGGAACTTCTCGCGTTTCGTGGCCGAGCCGATCAGCCCGACATAGCGCGCATCCTGCCGCTTTAGCGCCGCGGAGGCGCAGAGAAAGTCGAGCGCGTGGTCATGTGTCAGCACGATGAAGGCGCTGCCCGCCGGGGCCATGGCGATCTCCAGCTCGGGCAGGGCGCTGAGCACCGTGTCGACCTTCGCGGCGCAGAGCGCCAGCTCCTCGGCGCGCTCGTCCACCAGAAGGCAGCGGACGGGCAGGTGCTGCATGAGATCGGCCAGCGCGCGGCCGACATGGCCCGCGCCGTGGATCTGCACCATCGGCAGCGCGGCGGCCTCCTCCGCCGCGCGTGCCAGCGCAAGGCGCCGGTCCTGCGCGCCCATCCGGGTGAACGAGACCTCGACCCTGCCGCCGCAGCACTGCCCGATTTCGGGTCCAAGTGGCAGGTCGAGCGTCTCCGCGAGATCGCCCCGCGCCAGCATCCTCCGCGCGGCGGCGATGGCGCGGTGTTCGAGCTGGCCGCCGCCGATGGTTCCGTGACGCGCCGCCTCGGAGACATACATCTCGCAGCCGAGCTCGCGCGGCGAGGAGCCGCGCACCCGGCTCAGCCGCAGGCGGGCCATGGGGCCGGGCGCGGCGAGGAAGTTTTCCAGCGTGCTCATGACCGTCCCGCCAACCGCTCGACCGCCAGCAGCACGCGCTCGGGGGTCGCGGGGGCATCGAGGCGCGGGCATTCGCGGTAGTCGGCGACGCTCGCCACGGCCATCGACAGCGCTTCGAAGACCGAGATGCCCAGCATGAAGGGCGGCTCGCCCACGGCCTTGCTGCGCTTGATGGTGCGCTCGCGGTTCTGCGACCACTCGGCGAGGTTCACGTTGAAGACGCGCGGACGGTCCGAGGCGAGCGGGATCTTGTAGGTCGAGGGCGCATGGGTGCGCAGCGCGCCCTTGTCGTCCCACCAGAGCTCTTCAGTGGTGAGCCAGCCCATACCCTGCACGAAGGCGCCCTCGACCTGGCCGCGGTCGAGTACCGGGTTCAGCGAACGGCCCACGTCGTGCAGGACGTCGGTGCGCTCGACGCGGTATTCACCGGTCAGCGTGTCGATGGTCACTTCCGAGCAGGACGCGCCATAGGCGTAGTAATAAAACGGGCGCCCCTTGCCTGCCGCGCGGTCCCAGTGGATGTCGGGCGTCTTGTAAAAGCCAGCCGCAGAGAGGTGCACGCGGGCCATGTAGGCGGCCTTGATCACTTGCTCCCACGGCAGAAGCTGCGCGCCCAACTGCACATGTCCCGGCACGAAGCGCACCTCTTCCGGCGTCACGCCCCAGTGCCCCGCGGCGAACTCCACCAGCCGTGACTTGATCTGCTCGGCGGCATCGAGCGCGGCCATGCCATTGAGATCCGAGCCCGAAGAGGCGGCGGTCGCCGACGTATTGGGCACCTTCTCAGTGGTGGTGCGGGTGATCTTGATGCGCTCGAAATCCACCTGGAAGGCATCGGCCACCACCTGCGCCACCTTGGTGTTGAGCCCTTGGCCCATCTCGGTGCCGCCGTGATTGAGATGGATCGAGCCGTCCGAGTAGACGTGGATGAGCGCGCCTGCCTGATTGTAATGGGTGGCGGTGAAGGAGATGCCGAACTTCACCGGCGTCAGCGCGATGCCCTTGCGCAGCACGCCGCCCTGCGCGTTGAAGCCAAGAATATCGCGGCGGCGCTGCTGGTAGTCACAGCTTTCCTCCAACTCCGAGACCACCCGGCCGATGATGTTGTCGGTGACCTCCTGGTGGTAGGGGGTCAGGTTCCGCCCGTCGTGAGCATCGCCGTAGAAGTTTGCCTTGCGCACCTCCAGAGGGTCCTTGCCGAGCGCATAGGCGATCTCCTCGATCATCCGCTCGGCAGCGACCACCCCCTGCGGCCCGCCGAAGCCGCGGAAGGCGGTGTTCGAGACGGTGTTGGTCTTCATCGGGCGGCTCTGCAGCCGGACATGCGGATAGAAATAGGCATTGTCGGCATGGAAGAGCGCGCGGTCGGTGACCGGGCCGGAAAGGTCCGAGGACCAGCCGCAGCGGGCCGCGAAGCTGCCGTCGACCGCGCGAATGCGGCCGGCGCCGTCGAAAGCCACGTCGTAGTCGATGACGAAGTCGTGCCGCTTGCCGGTGGCGGTCATGTCCTGATCGCGGTCGGGGCGAATTTTCACCGGTCGGTTCAGGCGTTTGGCGGCCAGGGCCGAGACCACGGCGAAGAGGTTCATCTGGCTTTCCTTGCCGCCGAAGCCGCCGCCCATGCGCCGAACGTTGACCACCACGGCGTTGCTCGGGATGCCAAGGACATGCGCCACCATGTGCTGCGCCTCGCTCGGATGCTGGGTCGAGCAGTGCACCATCACGTCCTCGTCCTCGCCGGGCAGGGCAAAGGCGATCTGGCCCTCGAGGTACATGTGGTCCTGCCCGCCGACCGAGATCCGCCCCTGCAGCCGGTGCGGCGCTGCAGCCATCGCGCTCTCGACCTCGCCGCGCTCGAGCTTCAACGGCTCGGTGACGAGCGGATAGCCCGCCGCCTGCGCCGCGACCGGGTCCAGAGCGTGGGGCAGCGGGTCTGCGTCGACCTTTGCCAAGGCGGCGGCGCGGCGGGCGGCGTCGCGGGTTTCGGCGATCACTGCAAACAGCGGCTGACCATGGAACTCGATCTGTTCCGTAGGGAACACTGGCTCGTCGCCGCGCCCGGTGGGGCTGATGTCGTTCTGGCCGGGGATGTCGGCGGCGGTGAGCACGTCGACGACGCCCGGCGCGGCGCGCACCTCCGAGAGGTCGAGACCCTTCAGCGTGGCATGGGCGACGGTGGACACTCCGAGATAGGCGTGCAGCGTGCCCACCGGCTCGGCGATGTCGTCGGTGTACTCGGCAAGGCCCCGGACGTGCTTGATCGCGCTGTCGTGCTGGCGGTCCTCGTGGACCGCGCCGCGGATGTTGGGCTGATGTTTCATGGTTTTCCTCCCTCAGGCGCTCAGGCGGACGGGCAAACCGTCCTGTTCGAGAAAGAACCGCCGCAGCAGGTTCTGCGCGACACGCATCCGGTAGTCGGCGCTGGCCCGCCAGTCGCTGAGCGGGGCGAAATCCTCGGACATGGCGCGCGCGGCAGTGGCAAAGGTCGCCTCGCTCCACGGCTGGCCCTGCAACGCGGCCTCCGCGGTTGCGGCGCGTTTCGGCGTCGCGGCCATGCCGCCAAGCGCGATGCGGGCGTCGGTGATCATCCCGCCTTTCACCGTCACGCTGAGTCCCGCGGCGACGGCGGAGATGTCCTCGTCGCGGCGTTTCGAGATCTTGTAGGCGGCGCAGCGGGTGGCGGGGGACGGCAAGGGAATGCGGATGCTCTCGACGAACTCGCCAGGGCGGCGGTCCTGCTTGCCGTAGTCGACGAAGAACGCCTCCAGCGGCAGGCTCCGGCGGTCGGCAGCGTGGCGCAGGGTGACCTCCGCGCCGAGCGCGATCAGCACCGGGGGCGTGTCGCCAATGGGCGAGCCATTGGCGATATTGCCGCCGATCGTGCCCATGTTGCGCACCTGCCAGCCGGCGATGCGGTCCCAGTACGCGGAAAGATGCGGCAGGTGCTCGGCGATCAGTGGCTGCAGTTCGGAATAGCTGACACCGGATCCAAGGGTGATCGCCTCCGGGCTGACCTCGACAGATTTCAGCTCGGGCAGATGGGCGATGAAGATCGCCGGCGATATCGGGCGCAGGAACTTGGTGACCCAGAGGCCGACATCGGTGGACCCGGCGATCACCGTCGCCTGCGGATGCGCGGCATAGGCGGCGGCGAAATCATCAAGATCGGCGGGGAGGATGGCGCGGTTGTCGTCGGGGCCGGTCTCGACGCGGCGCCCGTCCTTCAGCGCTGTCAGCTCGGCGGCAACGCGGTCCCGCTCGAGGGTGAGGTGATCGGCCTCCGGCGTGCCGTACTGGCTTGCCGCCACGGCGGCGCGGATGATCGGCGCGTAGCCTGTGCATCGGCAGAGGTTGCCCTGAAGCGCGGTTTCCACCTGCGCTTCGGTCGGCTGCGGGATCTGCATCCAGAGCGCGTAGAGCGACATGATGATGCCCGGAGTGCAGAAGCCGCATTGCGCGCCGTGATGCTCGACCATCGCCCGCTGCACCGGGTGCAGCGCACCGTCGCGGCCCGAGAGGTGTTCGACTGTCACCACATGGCAGCCGTCGAGAGAGGCGGTGAAGCGGATGCAGGCGTTGACCGCTTCGTAGCGAAGCGCGCCCTCGTGCAGGCGGCCGACCAGCACGGTGCAGGCGCCGCAGTCGCCTTCGGCGCAGCCTTCCTTGGTGCCCGTGAGGCGGCGCTCGATCCGCAGGAAGTCGAGCAGGGTCTGGCTGGCGGGAACCTGGGGCAGGCTCACAGCCCTCCCGTTGAGCAGAAAGCGGATCTCGCTTCGGTGCGTCATGCATCCCTCCGTGGCTGAGCATGTGGCTGGGTGATCGGAGGCGACGCTAGCGCAAGGCACTCTCTCTGAATACGCGTGGTTTCGCCAAGGACTTTATACAGATCGTTGATAATGATCTGTCGCGGCGCGTAGTATGCCGGGGCAGAGGAGCCGAACCATGCAATACATCGAGAGCCTGCGGGTGTTTGTCCGGGTGGTCGAACTGGGCAGCATCACATCGGGTGGGCGCGATCTTCGGCTGACACCGGCGGTGGCGAGCAAGCGGATCAAGGAACTGGAAAGTCGGCTCGGCGTCCGGCTTTTCAACCGCACCACCCGGTCGATCACCCCGACCGAGGTTGGTCGCGTGTTCTACGATCAGGCGCGCACGGTGCTGGCCTCGGTGGACGAGGCCGAAGCGGTGGTGGCGAATTTCTCCGAGACGCCGCGCGGCGCGCTGCGGGTGACGGCGCCGCTGGGGATCGGGCGGCGCATCATCGCGCCGCTGGTGCCCGAGTTCACCGAAAGATATCCCGAAGTGCAGGTGCAGATGCGGCTGTCGGACCGGCTGGTGGACATGATGGGCGAGCGGCTTGACGTGGCCTTCTTCCTCGGGGTGCCGAAGGATTCAAACCTTAAGCTGCGGCACATTCATGATTGCCCGCGCGTGCTCTGCGCCGCGCCTGCCTATCTCGAAAAACGCGGCATCCCCGCCGCGCCCGAGGACCTGCTCGGGGGGCGGCACAATTGCCTTCTTCTGCGGTATCCCCGTTCGCCCGAGTATTTCTGGCAGCTACGGACCGCCACGGGGTTGCGCCGACTGGAGGTGGAGGGCCCCTTCGATGCTGACGACGGCGACGTGCTGACCCGCTGGGCGCTGGACGGCCATGGCATCGTCAACCGGCCGCGGCTCGAGGTCGCGCAGCATCTGCGCAGCGGCGCGCTGATCGAAGTGCTGCCCGACACGCCGCCGATGCCTTCGACTCTCGGCTGCCTCTTCCAGCATCGGAAATTGCAGGACCCGAAGATCAGACTCTTCGTCGATTACATGGCGGCCGCCGTGAAGACGTCGATCGCGGGGGGTGAGAGCGCGGAATAACCTGCCGAGGGCGGAGCGCGCACGATCGTCGCACGGGTCTGCATCGCAGGCGCCGAGTTACGGCATCTTGTGAACCAGAGACAGGGGTGGCTTCAGCCCCCTTGATCGCGGCCCTTTCGTCGCCACGGAAGAGGGGCGGTTTCCCGGGCGTCTCGTTGCGGCCTGCGCCGCCGGATGCCGCCGGTCGGCAGGCAGCCCTGCGTCGTCAGCGCCGCGAACATCTTGCTGATTCACAGCCGCGCCTTCCCGGGTCTTCGGCGGCGACATCGCGCGTGTCGTCATCTGAGCCGGTGGGACCGAGGCATAGCAGGATGAAGTCTGAGAGATCAGGCGGGCGGCCACATGCGGTTGAACACCCCGTCGCGCTTTACCAGCCCGTGCAGCGCGGCGGCGCCTATGTGCACGGCGATGAGCAAGATCAGAACGGTCTTCGCCAGCTCGTGAAAGCCGCTGGCGGATTTTGCCAGCGCCTCGTTCTTGCCAACCATTCCGCCGAGCAGCGGGTCCCAGACCTCCATCGGGAACCCGCCGGCCTGCACCCGGACGATGCCGGAGATCACCATCGCCACCAGCACGATGTAGAGCAGCCAGTGCACCCCCTTCGCCGCCAGCGCCTGCAGCGCCGGCACAGTGGCGGGAAGCGGGGGCGGTGGAGAGATCAGCCGCAGCGCGAGCCGCAAGGCGACAAGCAACAGGATGATCGGGCCGATGTTCTTGTGAAAGAGAAAGAGCGCGTCTTGCTGCGCCCGGGGCAGCCCTTCCTGCACCATGATCAGCCCCGCGGGGATGGTGGTGAAGACGAGCAGTACCGTCAGCCAGTGCAGCACCCGAGCCGCACGTGAATAGCGAGGGGAATGCCCTGTCTGGGACAGGCTTGCCATGCGCCCACCTCCCGGTTCTGAGCTGTCACAGCGTAGTGAGTATCTGCCCCAACGTAAAGGGCGGTGCTTGACAGGCTCTGACATGGCAGCACTTCATTCGAGATGGATCTGCCGCCGCCCCACCTGCAGCGCGCCCCGGCTCTGACCGGTGCAAGGACGCCTTTCGCGTCCCTGATGCTGCTGGCCACTGGCTTTGCGATCGCGCTCTTTGCGCTGTCGTGGTGGCTGGTCGGATCGGCGATGCTGCTGCCAGTGCTGGGCTTTGGGCTGGGGGCGTGCATCGCGGGCCACTTCCTGCTGCGGCACTGGACCGCGCCGCGGCTCGGCTATGCCAATGCGCTCACCCTCGGCAGGCTGGCGCTGGCGGCGCTCATGCTGGTGCCCTTGGCGCGCCCCGGGCTGACCGAGGGCGCGTCGGGCTGGGGTTTCTTCTGCCTCGCCTTGCTCACTTTGGCGCTCGATGGGGTCGACGGCCCGCTGGCCCGGCGCAGCGGACTGGATGGACCATGGGGCGCGCGGTTCGACATGGAGGTCGACAGCGTCTTTGCCCTGTTGCTCGCGGCGGTCGCCTGGCGCAGCGGCGCGGCGGGAGGCTGGGTGCTGCTTCTGGGCAGCCTGCGTTACCTTTTCGTGACCGCGAGCATGCTCTGGCCGTGGCTGACCGCGCCATTGCCACAGCGGGTCCGCCGCAAGCTGGTCTGCGTGGTGCAGATCGCGGTGCTGGCGGCGCTGCTCGCGCCGGTGGCCGTGCCGCCGTGGTCCGAGGTCGCGGCGCTGCTGGCACTGGCGCTGCTGGTGTGGTCCTTCGCGCGCGACGTTCTCTGGCTGGCGAGGCGGCGGTGACCGGGCCCGGCATGGCAGCGACGCTCCGCCTCTGGTTGGCGCTTGTCCTCTCGGCGGTGCTTGTCGATCTTGTCCTGGTCCTGCCGAACCACCCGGATGCGCTGCACTGGCCTGCGCTGGCGATGGTGCCGCTGGAATTGCCGGTGCTGCTGCTGGGCATGCTGGCGCTTGGCGGGCACGCCCGGCCGCTGGCAATCGCAGCCACCGCGGCGCTCACCCTGATCACGGCGCTCAAGCTGGCTGATCTTTCCGCCTATGCCGCCTTCGGTCGGGGCTTCGATCCGCTGGCGGACATGCATCTTGTGCCGGCCGCGGCGCATTTGCTGCGCGGCAGCGCGGGACTGGCGGGCGCTCTGGCAATCGGCGCAGCGCTGGCGCTGCTGCTGGGCGGCGCGATGATCCTTCTCTACCGTGCGCTGCGGTTATGGGCCCGCAGCGGCAGTCGGCTCCCGGGCGGCCTGCGGCTCTTGGCGGGCGGGGTCGCGCTGGTGTTCGCGCTGCTCTGCGCTGCCGAGATCCGCACGGCGCTCAATGGCTGGCAGGGCTGGCGCCCGCCCGGCAGCGCGTTCACCGCGCGGCTGACGGCCGAGCATATCCGAGGCTTCGCCCGCGCGCGTGCCGCATTGGCCGAGTTCGAGCGCGCCGCCGCCGAGGATCCCTGGGCCCGCCGCGGCAATCTTCTGTCGAAACTCGCGGGGCGCCCGGTGGTGATCGTCTATGCCGAAAGCTACGGACGCGCGGCCTTTGACAACCCGCTCTATGCGCCGCGCCATCTCGCCACGCTGCACGCCGGAGAGGCGGCGCTGGCGCAGGCCGGGCTGGCGGCGCGCTCCGGCTGGCTGGCCTCGCCGGTGCAGGGCGGCCAGAGCTGGCTGGCCCATGCGACGCTCGCGGCGGGCGTGCAGGTCAGCGACCAGCGGCGCTATCGCGCCTTTCTGGCGAGCGCGCGGCAGACCCTGTTTACCCTCGCCGCGCGCTCGGGCTACCGGACGATGGCGGTGGCCCCGGCGATCGTGATGGATTGGCCCGAGGGACCGGCCATGGGGTTTCAGGAGATCCGCGCCGCCGCCGACCTCGGCTATCGCGGGCTGCCCTTCAACTGGGTGACCATGCCCGACCAGTACACGCTGGCGGCTTTCGACCGGGCGACCCTCGATCATGAAGAGCCGCTGATGACCGAGATCGCGCTGATCTCCAGCCATGCCCCCTGGACGCCGGTGCCGCAAATGGTGCCTTGGGAAAAAATCGGTGATGGCAGCATCTTCGACGCCGAGGCCACTCTCGGACCCAGCCCCAAGCAGGTCTGGGCTGATCCGGACCGCATCCGCGATCACTATGGCCGCTCGCTCGATTACACGCTGCGCACGGTGCTTTCTTGGGCAACGCTGCCACGCGGCCTACCGCCGCTCCTTATCCTGCTCGGCGACCATCAGCCCGCCGAATTCGTTGCGCAGGCGGGCGGCAAGGATGTGCCCATCCATCTCATCGGCCCGGCGGATACGCTGCGTCTCTTCGATGAATGGGGCTGGGCAGAAGGATTGAAGCCCGCTGCCGCGCAGGAGGTCTGGCCGATGGCCGCGTTCCGAGACCGGTTCTTGCGCGCGACCAGCGAAGCGGGCGCCGAGAAGCGGGCAGACGGATCATGAGTGCGCTGCGTCTTTGTCTGCCGCTCGCGCTGATCGGGCTCTGTCTCTGGCTTGCCGATGGGGGCGAAGCTCTGCAGAGGCTCTTGGACGTCGCGCCAGGGTGGGGGCTGGCCACGCTGGGGCTGCTCAACGCGGTCACGCTGCTGTCGGCGCTGCGCTGGCAGCGAACCGCCAAGGCCCTGGGGCTTGAGCTGACGCGGAGCGATGCGGTGCGAGAGTATTACATGGCGCAATTTGTCAACCAGACCCTGCCCGGAGGCGTGCTTGGCGACGCGGCGCGGGCCGCGCGCAGCCGCCGGAGCGGCCCGCTGAGTCGCGCCGCGCAGGCGGTGGTGCTGGAACGCGCGGCGGGGCAGGCGGGCATGGCGATGGTCGCTCTCTCGGGCGCTGTTCTATTGCTCGCAGGCTCAGACCGCCCCGCGCAGGTCACGGGGCTCTCCGCCAGCCTTTGGCTGCCCGCCGCGGCATTGGCCATGCTGCCGGGCGCGCTTGCCTTGCTGCTTGCCAGCCGCAGGGGCCGGGCGAATGGCTGGCGCAGGGCCGCGCACACGGCACTCCTGGGCGACTGGCCCGCGCAGGCGGCGCTGTCGCTCACCATCGCCGTGCTGACCGTGGCCGCCTTCGTCACCGCCACGCGGGCCAGCGGCAGCCAGCTGCCCATAGGCAAGGCCGCGCTCATCGTGCCGCTGATCCTGGCCGCGATGCTTTTGCCGGCCTCTGTCGCCGGCTGGGGTTGGCGCGAGGGCGCGGCGGCGGCGCTCTTTCCGATTGCCGGCCTGGACGCCGGGGCGGGGCTGGCGGCCAGTATCACCTTCGGCCTCATCAGCCTGTGTGCGGCGCTGCCCGGGGCCTTTTTCCTGCGCCGCGCGCCGCAGACGGCACCAAGGACCTCTGTCGGCATTGCCTCAACCCCTGACTAAGCTAGTCTCTTTTCCAACCGGGAGGGTCCCATGCATTTTCTGACACCCACACGCCGCCTTTTTCTTGGGGGAGCGCTGTCCGCGGCCGGAGCCATGCTGCTGGCGCCGCGGCGGGCGAGCGCGCAGGACGCCGTCGCCCTGCAACTGTCTTGGCTGCACTCGGTGCAGTTCGGCGGCAGCTACATCGCCCTAAAGAACGGCTACTGGAGCGAGGCGGGACTCGACGTTTCGCTGCTGCCCGGCGGACCAAACGCGCCGGTTGAGCCGCCGGTGGTCGCGGGCACGGCGCTGATCGGCATCTCGGCGGCGGATTACACCGCCGCGGCGGTGAACCAGGGAGCGCCGTTCAAGATCATCGGCGTGGCCATGCAGAAGAACCCTTTCGCCATTGCCTCGCTGCCGGACAACCCGGTCAGCAGCCCTGCCGACCTGGTTGGCAAGAAGATCGGCATGGCGCTGGCCAATACCCCGGTGCTGGAAGCGCTCTGCGAGATCAACGGCGTAAAGATCGACGAGATCGAGGTGGTGCCGACCCAATACGACGCCGCGCCGCTGGTGCAGGGGCAAGTGGACTGCCTGCTGTGCTGGGCCACCGACTTGCCCGTGGCGATGGAGATGCAGGGCGTGGAATGCGTCACCATGCTGCTCGCCGATCACGGCTACGCGGTGCACTCGCAGACCTACATCGCCACCGAGGACAGCCTCGCCAACCGCCGTGACCAGCTTGTCGCGCTGATGAAGGGCGAGGTCATGGGCTGGCAGGACTACCAGGCCGATCCCGAAGCCGCCGCCGCGCTCACGGTTGAGATGTTCCCCGAAGCAGGTCTCGATCTCGCGACGCAGAAGCTGCAGGCCGAGCGGCAGGTGCCGCTGATGTTCTCGGAGCTGACCGAGGCGGAGGGGTTCGGCTGGTTCACGGACGAGACCGTCGCCGCCAACGTCGAGACGCTGGCGCTTTTGGGCAAACCCGTCTCGCCCGATCTTTGGGACCGCTCCATTCTGGAGGAGGTGCATGGATAGGACGCGTCACGCGACCGCGCGGGTCGCTGTGGGCCAATGAGCCAGTCTCCCGAGGGCTTCCCCGATATCCATCTTGTCGGGGTGGCCAAGAGCTTTGCGGGGGCGGGCCGACCGGTCGAGGCGGTGGCGCAGGTCGATCTCGTTCTCGACGGCGGGCAAATGACCGCGCTCGTGGGGCCCTCGGGGTGCGGGAAGTCGACGCTGCTGCGGCTGATCGCGGGGCTCGAGCGGCCATCCGAGGGACGGATCACCATCGGTGCAGAGAGCCCCCACGAGCTGCGCCAACGTGCCGGTCTGGCCGTCGCCTTTCAGGATGCGGCGCTCCTGCCATGGCGCACGGTCGAGAGCAATATTGCGTTGGGGCGGGCCTTGGCGCGCAAACCGCGCGACCCCGAGATGATCGCCGAGCTCATCACGCTGGTCGGGCTGTCTGGCTTCGAGCGCCGCCGCCCGGCGGAACTGTCGGGCGGCATGCGCCAGCGCGCCGCCATCGCCCGCGCCCTGGCCGGAGAACCCGAACTGCTGCTGCTCGACGAGCCTTTCGCGGCGGTGGATGCGCTGACCCGCGACCGGCTCAACGCCGAGTTGCCGCCGCTCTGGGAAGCGCGTGGCGCGACGTCGGTCCTGGTGACCCATTCGGTGGCCGAGGCGGTGCGCCTGTCGGACCGGGTGATCGTGCTGACCCCGCGCCCGGCGCGCGTCGCCGCAGACATCCCGGTGCGCCTGCCGCGGCCGCGCGGTCCAGAAGCACTTGCCTCGGGAGAGTTTCGCGCGCTCTGCACGCAGGTGACGGATGCGTTGCGCGACCACCAATACCCCGAAAGTGTCGCGGCGCAATGAGCGAAGGCCGAGGAGCCCTGCGCGGCGGCCGCACCGCTCTGCGCCGGGCGCGTCCGCTGCCGCCCGGGCTCGGCCTGCTGCTGGTCCTGCTGATCTGGGAGGGCGCCGCCCGCGCAACCGCGGGCAGTTTCATCATCGCGGCACCGAGCCAGATCGTCGCCTATGCGGCCAACAACGCCGGGCTGCTCTGGCGGGCACTGGGCACCACGTTGGCCTCGGCGGCGCTCGGGTTCTTCTGGGGCAATCTCGCCGGGGTGCTGCTGGCGCTGCTGGCGGTGCTGGTGCCGCGCGGCGAAAGGCTTCTTTCGACGTTGGCGCTGCTGGTCTTTTGCCTGCCGCTCGTGGCCACGGGGCCGATCCTGCGCGTGCTCTACGGGCCGGGCAGCGGCCCGCAGGTAACGCTGGCGGCCCTGGCAGTCTATTACACCACCTTTCTGCCTGTCCTGGTGGGGCTGCGCGCCGCGCCGCAGGGCTGGTTCGACCTGCTGCGCAGCTACGGACGCGGACGAATGACCGCGCTGCGCGAAGTCCGGCTGCCCGCGGCGCTGCCCTACCTCGTTGCCGGTCTGCAGATCGCCGCCCCGGCGGCCTTTCTCGGGGCGATGGTCGGCGAGTTCACCGGCGCCGAGCGCGGGCTTGGCGTGCTGACAGTGCGGGCGTTGCGGGCGCTCGACCTACCTGCGACATGGGCCATCGCGGTGATCGCGGCCGGTGTCTCCATGCTGGCCTTCGCGGCGGTCGGCGCGCTTGGCCGACGTCTCGACCTTGCCCCGCCCGAGGTGCTCATGGCACCGCCCGTCGCGCGCGGCCGGCGAGTTTGGGACGCACCCGCGCAGGCGCTGCTGGCGCTTGGCGTGACGCTGCTGATCTGGAAGGGCAGCATGGAGCTTTTCGGCGTGCCGCGCTTCTTTGCAAAACGCCCCGAGGATGTCTGGAGCTACCTGGTCACTGGTGCCAGTGCCGGGGCGCAGCGCGCGCGCCTCTTCGGGGCGCTCGGAGAGACGCTGGCGCTGGCCGGGCCGGGCTATCTGGCGGGACTGGGGCTGGGCGCGGGGCTGGCCCTGCTGCTGACGCTTCTGCCGCGCCTCGCGCGGGTGGTGCTTCCGCTGTCGATCGCGCTGCGCTCAATCCCGATCATCGCCACGGGGCCGCTGATCGTCTGGGCGTTCGGGCGCGGCACGGCGGGCACCATCACCGTGGTCGCGGTGATGATCTTTTTTCCCACGCTGATCGCCTGCCAGCACGGTCTCGCCCGCACGCCCCGCGCGGTGCTCGACCTTTTCGACGTCTATGCCGCCAGCCCGCTGCGCCGGCTGCTTGGCGCGCAGCTTCCCGCCATGCTGCCAGCCTTCTTTGCCTCGGCGCGCATGGCCATCCCCGCCGCCATCCTCGCCGTCACCACCGCCGAGTGGCTGGCCACGGGGCGCGGCATTGGCGCGCTCATGGCGACGGTGGCCTCGACCTCGGATTACGGCATGCTCTGGAGCGCCATCGCCCTCGTCGGGCTGGCAGCGGTGCTGGCCCATGCGCTGGTGGCCGCACTAGAGCGCGCGGTTCTGGCCCGTACCAGCGCGGAGCAGCTTGTTCGATGAGACCCTGCGCCTTTGCAATCCCCGGCGACCACCGCCAGAAGACCGGCGGCTTCATCTACGAGCGCCGCCTGTTGGAAGAACTGCAGGCGGTGGGCCGGCACGTGACACACATCGCGCTGCCCGCAGGGGCGGCGGCGGCGGAACAGAGCGCGGCGCTGCGCCGCGAGGTGTCGGAAGTGCTGGAGGCCCTGCCGCCGGATCAGCCTCTCATCCTCGACGGGTTGGTCTTCGCGGCGATGCGCGCCGAGGCGCTGGCCCGTCTGACCTGCCCCGTGGTGGCCATGCTGCATCATCCCATGGGGATGGAGCAGGGGCTGGCTGCGGATATTGCGCAGCATCTTCTGGCGCAGGAAAGAACGAACCTCTCGCTTGCAGCCGAGATCGTCGTCACCAGCCCGCACACGCGACAGACATACATCGGTCTTGGCGCTGACCCCGCGCGGATCACCGTGGCGCTGCCCGGACATGACGGGCCGCGCGATCTGTTGCGCGTCGAGGCGGGCCCGCGCATTCTCTCCGTCGGCCTGCTGGCGCGGCGCAAGGGGCATGACGTACTGATCCGCGCACTTGCGCGCGTCGCCGATCTGGAGTGGACGGCCTCGATCGTTGGCAAAATACATGATGCGGAGGTTGCCGACGAGCTGGCCCTTCTGATCGCTGAGCACGGGCTTGGAAATCGGGTCGCGCTGACCGGAGAACTGCCCGACGCGGCGCTGGCCGAGGCCTACCGCAAAGCGCGCATCTTCGCCCTCGCGACCCGCTACGAGGGATATGGCATGGCGCTCGCCGAAGCGCTCTGTCACGGGTTGCCGATCGTGAGCTGCGCCACCGGCGCGGTGCCCGGCACCGTCGGGCAGGCGGCGCTGCTGGCCGCCCCGGATGATCCCGCGGCCTTCGCCGGACACCTGCGGACCCTGCTCCTGTCCCAAGCGGCGCGGGACGAACTTGCCCGTCGCTCCCGCGTGCTGGGCCAGAAGCTGCCGCGGTGGAAAGACACCGCGGCGGTTATGGGCCTCGTCTTGGACGGCCTCCACTGCTGAAACCGGGACTGTGCCGTGTGAACCGCTCCGAGTATGCCGAAGGCTGATGTCGTCTTGTTGCGCAGCGATGCCTTCAAGTTCCTGAGCGGCGTGGAAGTCTGCCTCTGCTCACGCTGGCGGGACGTTCCCGCTCAGCTCCAGCAGGTGGCGGTTGTTGAGTCAGTCCACCCATTCAAGCACGGCATATTCGCCGGCCTCGGTGCGCGAACAGAAGTCCGCACCCCTGAGGCCGGCTGCATGACCGCACCCGATCACATGCTCAAAGGTCCCAAGGGTCCATTGCCTCGAAGGGGGCCTCAATTCACGGCTGCCCGGGCGAACGAGGGTATCTCAGCTTCGGCAAATCGAGCACTGGTCAAGCAGGTACCTTCCATGATCAGACGGCGCCAGCCATCGCGCGTTGCAGTTTCTGCGAGGGCGGCGAGAGCGATGCGCTCATCAGAGGTCTGGCTGGAGGTCGCATTTTCTAGAAGCGCTTGCGAAAGTTCGTCCACGGCGCCCGGCCGAACCAGTGTGACCCCGGGGCCAGCGTGGTCGCGCAATCCATCGATGCTCGTGGCGACCAGGGGGCGTCCGGCAACACGCGCTTCGAGTGCGGCGATGCCATAGGCCTCCCAGCGGGACGGCATCGCCACCACATCGACTTCGGCCATCGCCAGAGCCGGAACCGCGACATGGCCAGGGAACTCGATGCGCGCATCCCCGGCCGCGAGCGATTTCAGCATGGCGAGATCGGCGCCGGCGCCATAGAGGCGCAGGGTCTTGTCTTGCCCGGGGATTTTGCGAAAGGCCAAGATCAGCGTGTCGAGACCTTTCTGGCGGTCGAGGCGTCCGAAGGCACCGATCACGCGCGGCCGCGCGCGGGGTGCCGGCAGAGAGGCAAAGTCCGAGAGGTCGACAGCCGGGCGAATGATCTCGAGCCTGTCCCATGGCACGAGGCCACGCGCGCGCAGCCATTCGCCCTGCGCGGCACTCACCGCCACCACTTTGTCGAAAAGAGCGTAGGCGCTTCGCAGGAGCGTGAAGAAACGCGCCCGACTGGGCACATTCAGCGCGGTGAAAGCCGCGGTGTAGCTGTGTTCGACATGGATCATCCGTGCCGAGGCGTGGCGGGCGCGCAGCGCAATGAGGCTGGGCAAGGCCCGCCAGTTCACCGAGAGGTGCGAGACGATGACCTCGGCGTCCAGCGACAGCCGACCGATCTCGCCGCGACTGACCGGGCGCAGGATATGCTCCGCCGCCTCGGCGAGCGCAGCATCGCTTTTCAGGAAATCGAGATACCGCATGACGCCGCCGGGCGTGGTGTCGTCGACGAGGTGGATCACGCGCTTCCGATCAAGGGACGCGCTCGGGGCAGGGGGTCTGAAGAAGGTCATCGGGCTGGCTCCTTGGTGTTTTCGTGGGGATCTCGCGCCAAGGGCATCAGGCCGGGGCAGGCCGCGTGGCCATCCGGTGCAGGGCGCGCCCCAGCGGTCGGTCGACCAAAGTCGCCGCGACGAGGGTGACACACGAGCGGATCGGTTCCTCGATCAACGGCCGGGGGGAACTTGCGAGCGCGCGGCGCAGCAGCCTCCGCGCCTCGGCGCCGCGTCCGTCGCTGACCGCCCGCCGCGCGAGGTAGCGAAGCTGGTAGGCGCGCGCGGCGGGTGCATGGCGGCCAAAAAACTGCGGATCGAGCGGTGTCAGCTTCTCGACCATACGCTCCCAGGCCGCGAACTGGCGGTCGGTCGCCGCGCTCAGACCGCCCGAAGTGATCCGGTAGCGTGTCAGAAGGCCGGGGATACCCTCTATCTCCCAGTCGGTGCTCAGCGCGAGGCGCAGCCAGCATTCGATATCCTCGGACTGCCGGAAGGTCTCGTCAAAGACCCAGTCGCGCTGCTGCTCACCCTCGGGGCGCCAGGCGATATCCTCGAGCGCGGTGCGACGAAACACGGGCACGGAGCCGTTGCCGATTGGATTGCGCTTGAACACATGCGCCGCGCCGATGCCTGTCAGCCGCGGCTTCTGGGCACGCCGCATGAGCGCGCCGGTCTCGTCCATGAGCTGCGAGCCGCTGAACGAAAGGCCGACGAGCGGGTTCGCCTCCAGATGCGCGACATGCGCGGCGAGCTTGCCGGGGGCCCATTGGTCATCGGCATCGCAAAAGCCGATATAGTCTGCGCGGGCTGCGGCGATGCCGCTGTTGCGCGCTCCGGCGAGGCCTCGGTTCGCCTGGCTCACGATCCGCACGCGCGGGTCCTGCCGGCGGACAGCCTGGGCGATCATCGGCGTGTCGTCGGTCGAGCCATCGTCCACCACGATGATCTCGAGCCCTTGGCAGGTCTGCAGCCTGAGGCTTGCGAGCGTCTGCTCCAGCGTCGCCGCGGCGTTGAAGGCGGGCACGACGACAGAGGCAATCGGGGCGAGCGGGGCGTGGCGAACATGGGACATGGAACGGCTCCTCGGAGTATGTCTCAGCGTGAAAACAGGGCGCGGCGCATCGGCGCGGGCAGGGCGGGCGCGATCAAGGCACCGGCGAGCGTGCCGCAGCCGCGGTGCATCGGGGTCAGGAAGCGGGCCGGGGCAAGCGCGAGACCCCGCAGCGCGAGGCCGAGCGCGGTGGTGCCACCAAGACCGACGCGCAGCGCCCGGCGCGCGAGGTAGCGCAGATGCACCGCCTCGGCCTGCGCGTCCGGCTGGAAGCCGAAGCGTGCCGCGCTGTCCAGCGCCATGGCCCGGCCCGCGCGCATGCGCTCGATGTCGGCAGAGAGCCCGCTTCGCGAGACCCGATAGTGTACGAGGACCCTGTCGATGGGGTCGATCCGCGCGCCGATGCCCACGAGACGGATCAGCCAGTCGAGATCCTCGTTGTGGACCATCTCGCGGCGCAGTCCCCCGCTCTGGGCAAACACCCTTGCCCGAAGCGCGATGTTGGACATCGTGCAGACCGGGTTCTCGCCCAGGAGCATCGGGATGCTCAGCGGCGCGGAGGGAACGCTGGAGACCGAGCGCGCATCCTCCGCCCGGCGCTCGAAGAAGGAGACCCTGCCGAAGGCGCCGTCGCAGGCCGGGTCGGCAAAGGCGGCCTCCAGCGCGGCCAGCTTGTCCGCTGCCCAGAGGTCGTCGGCGTCGCAGAAGGCGAGGAGTTCGCCGGATGCTTGCGCGGCCCCATGGTTGCGGGCGTCCGACGGGCCCTTGCCCGGGTTCTCCAACACGCGGATACGCGGGTCCGTCGCGGCGGCGGTACGCAGCAGCGCGTAGGTCGCATCGGTGGATCCATCGTCGACGCAGAGCGCCTCCCAGTCGGTCACCGTCTGCGCGCGCAGGCTGGCGAGCGTGTCGTCAATGGTCTTGGCGGCCTGATAGCAGGGCACGATGATCGAGAAGCGGGGCATGGGTCAGCTCCTTTGGGGGCGCGGGCCGAAGCCGGCAACGAGGGCGGGAAGGGACGCCGCACCCATGGTGAGGCAGGCGGTGGCGAGATAGCCCCAGGCCAGCGCGGTCAGGCCGAAAGGCGACATGACGACCGTGTTCAGAAGCAGCGCGCCGGTGAGCAGCATGGTCGCGCGCAGCTCCTCGCCGGTGCGCCCCTCGGCGCGCAGCCAGCCGGCGGCGCCCGACCAGAGGCTCATCGGGATGGCCGCAAGGCACAGGATGCTCACCACCTCGGCGATGCCTTCCCACCCGGCTCCAAAGAGCAGCGGCACGTAGACGGGGGCCAGTGCGGCCTGCAGCGCCACGGCCGGGGCGATCACCGCAAGGCTCAGCAGGATGCCCTGACGCAGCGCCTCGGCCCGGTCCGTGGCGCGGCAGAGATGCGGGAAGATCACCACCGAAAGCGCCACCGAAAAAGACGAGGCAAGGCCGAGCCCGGCATTGAAGGCGAGGAAGTAGAGGCCGAGCATCTCGGGCCCCATAAGAAGGCCGATGAGCAGCTTGTCGGCCTGCATGCGCAGGGCCTTGACGATCTCGATGCCCAGAACTGCGGCCCCGAAGCGGCTGAACTCGGAGATTGGCGCGCCTATGGTGCTCTGCGCCGCTCTCCAGGGCCGAAGGCGGCGCATGCAGACCAGCCAGATCGGCGCGGCGAGGATGCGCGGCAGCACCAGTGCCAGCGCGCCGGGCCAGAGGAGCGCGAGCAGCGCCGCCATGAGGTTTGCACCCACCACCTGTCCGCCGGCGATGGCGGCGGTCTGCCGCATCTTGCCCTCGCGCATGGCCAGGGCCGCCTGCACGAGCCCGGCGGGCATGAAGAGGTACTCGAGCGCCAGCAGCGCGATCAGGCCACCGACAAAGACGCTGCCGCCAAGCGCAACGACCAGACCGGCGACCAGCAGCTGCAGCCCGAAAAGCCCGGCGCACCAGAGCGTGAAAATCCTCCGCGCGGTCTCGCAGGTGGCTTCAAGCCGGTGTTCGGGGGCGGCGATGATGCGCTGCCCCACGCCGTTCTCGGTCAGCGCCTTGAGGATATCCGCCGCCGCGAGCGCCGCCGCTGCGAGGCCGATGGCCTCAGCCTCCATGGTGCGCGACACGGCGATGACGACCAGCAGGCGCGAGGCCTTCGCCGCAACTTCCGACGCGCCGTAGGACAGCAGGTTCCGCACGAGCGGAACTCCGGTGAGCGCGAGAAGGGCATGGGGCAAGGGCATTGGCGGAACCTTTGGTATCTGGTTCCACGAACTTGCCGCATGGCGGGCCGCGGCGTCGCCTGCGCGGGCGGACAGTTGCATGCTGCCCACGGACAGCCGGCAATCCGATGGGATATGGCGTCAACCCTAGCGGGAACGTGGATCCGCCCGACGAGATTGCCTAACACTGGAATTGGACCTTACCGGCCCCTTAGTTCCGACGGAGAGTTTGCGTGTTCCAGCCAAGTCTAAAGGCAGCCTCGATTCTCGCGCTCATGGCGGCAAGTGGCTGCGCCAGCTACGACAGGCCCGACAATCTTGGATTGGTGGCAGAGGGCCGCGATTACCAGGCGCAGTGGCGCGAGCCCGAGGTCAGTCGCGCCAACGCCCAGTTCCTCCGCTCCCCGGCGATCAATGCCCAGTCGTGCCGCGCCCCGCTCGGCGGAGGCGACGGCAAGGGCAGCGGCCTCGCCGCGGCCTCGCTGCGTGGCGAGCGGCTCACGCGGGGCGATCTTCTCGACATTAGGGTCGAGCAGGACGAGACCTTCAACGGCTCCTACGAGGTGTCGCGCGACGGCACGATCCGGCTGCCCTTCCTCGACGCGATCCCGGCGCAGGGTCGCACCGTCGACGAAATCGAGGACCGTCTCGCCGCCGCTCTCATCGCCGAGGAATTCTACGGCGACAGGCCGCGCATCTCTGTCAGGGTTCTCGATCTCGCCCCGGTCAGCGTCGGCGTCTCCGGCGCGGTGTTCGAGCCGCACCGGATCGAGGTCGGCGCACTCGGGGCGGACCAACGCGACGGCGTGCGGATCAGTGCCATGGGTGCCTCGACCGAGGCGCGCAACCTTTCCGCCGCGCTGCGCGCCGCCGGTGGCGTGCGGCCCGATGCCGATATCTCGGCGATTGAACTGCGGCGCGGCGGGCAGCTCTACAAGCTCGACATGCGCGGTGTCTTCGAGGGCGAGAACGTGGTCGACGTGATGCTCGTCACCGGGGACGAAATCCGCGTGCCGAGCCGCCAGTGCTTCCAGGAAGACCTCATGCGGCCCTCGCCGATCAGCCCGCCGGGCGTGTCGCTCTACCTGTCGAACCTCACCCAGCCGGCCAGCAGCAATGCGCAATCCGCCGTCGGGCGAGAGGTGCGCGAGGTGCCATGGGGCACGCGCTACATGCAGGCGGTGGTCGATACCAACTGCGTCGGCGGGCCGCGCGCCACCAGCGCCGATCGCTCGGCGGTGCTGTTCAGCCGCAACCCGGTGACGGGGGTCTCGGCTGTGATCGAGCGCAACATCGAGGACTTGCTGCGCCGCGCCGACCGCGACGACTACGACCCTTACCTGCTGCCCGGCGATTCCATCGCCTGCTACGACAGCACCGTCACCAACCTCACCGAGGTGGCGAAGCTTCTCGGCATCGTCGGCGTGGTCTCGTTCCTGCGCTGATCGTGGCCCGGGCCGAGCGCCTGTCCTTCAACGGCCAGACTCGAAAAGACCCGGCGCGGGGGACGGCGCCGGGTCTTTCTTCCGTTCGCGTGTCCGCTGGGGCGCGGCGGGGCGGATCCTAAGGGATCAGTAAGCCCCGCGGCCGGACAGCACGGTGCGGAAGGTCAGGAAGATGATCATCAGGTCAAGCAGGGTGGAGCGGCTCGCGCCGTAGGCGAGATCCATGTCGATCATCTTGTCGAAGGAAATGTCGGCGCGGCCCGAGATCTGCCAGAGACCGGTTATGCCGGGCTTCACCTTGAGGCGCCCAAGTGCCTGTGCGGGATAGGCGGCGACCTCCTGCGGAAGCGCGGGGCGGGGGCCGACGAGCGACATTTCTCCCCGCAGGACGTTGAAAATCTGCGGCAATTCGTCGAGCGAGCTGCGCCGCAGGAAGCGGCCGACGCGGGTCACCCGGGGATCGTTCCTGGATTTGAAGCAGATCCCCGCGCGGTCCGATTGCGCCAGAAGCGCGGCGCGCCGCTCCTCGGCATCCGTGTGCATGGAGCGGAATTTCAGCACCGAGAAGGGCACGCCGTCCTTGCCGACGCGGGTCTGCCGGTAGAGCGCGGAGCCGGGGCTGTCGAGCCGGATCGCCAGCACGACCAGCAGCAGCAGCGGCGAAAGCGCGACCGCGGCCAGACCGGAGAGGGTCAGATCAAGCAGGCGCTTGCGCAGGGCGATCGGCTCGACCGATCCGAGCGCATGCAGCGCGGCGCGCGCCAGGAAGGTGGCGTTGCCGATCAGGTAGCGACCGGCCAAGCGGCGCGGCTCAATCGCCAGCCGCCAGACCCATTCGCAGCGCGCCCGCCGGATCGCGACAGGGGCGCGACGGACGTTGCCTGCAAGAAAATCCAGCAGGGCGCCGACACCGAGCCGAATGCGCGGAGCGAGCCGTTCCGCGTTTCGCGCGAGCCAGACATCCTGCCGCGGCACGCCCATGGCGACAATGAGGATATCGGCGCCGGAGGCGTTGATGGCGTCGATCGCGGCTGTCTCGTCGGCGGCGCCGCTGAAGCCGTCCCGCGTGCCGACCACGCGCAGGCCGGGCAGATCGCGGCAAAGCCGGTCCGCCGCGCGCTCGGCTGTGCCGGGGGTGCCCCCGAAAAGGAAGACCGAAAGACCCCGCTGTCGGGCCGTGCGCAGCAGGGCCGGCACGAAATCGGTTCCATTGAGATTCGCCGTGAGTCGCTGGCCAGTCATGCGCGCCGTCAGGTCGACGCCGATGCCATCGGGAAGTATCATGTCCGCCTGGCGCAGCGCGTCGGCGTAGGAGGTATCGCGCGCCATGACGTTCGCGCAATGCGCATTGAGAAAGGCGACGGTCCTCCGCCCGGGCGCCAGCACGGCCTCGATCGTGGCTTGAGCGGTGGCGTCGACAACCGGCAGGCCGATCACTTCGCGCGTCGGCAGGGCACAGTCATCTCTCTGAATTTTCTGAGTATTCAGTGCGTGGAATTCGGTTTCGGCGGCGTGTTTCACGGGCGTTCTCCCAGGGGTCAATCGTTGTTGACCCAAAGGTTGACGACGCAGCGACTCGGTTCAACGGAGCGTCGGGAGAACCCATCGAGCCTGACAGGTGAAAGCCTCGCTGCGGGTATCGAAAATCTGTCCCACCGGATAGGTCGTCTGTTCTGGCGGATCAAAAATGCATTTTTTCGCAACTCCTGCGTGTCTACGCGCTATCTTAAGGCGCGGAGGAGAGACCATTGCCGAGGTTAGGGAGTTTTCATGCGCCTGTTGATTGCCGACGATCATGACCTTCTGAGGGACACGCTCGTCATTTTTTTAGAGTCTGCGAGCGACATCGCGGTCGTCACTGCTGCGAGTTTCGGCGAGGCCGAAAGGTTGATCGAAAAGGACGGACCGTTCGATCTCGTCCTGTTGGATTTCAACATGCCGCAGATGGCCGGCCTGTCCGGCCTCGAGCGCCTGCTTGCCCGCCCGGAGCAGCCCCGGGTGGCGCTGATCTCTGGTGAGGCCCGGCGCGAGGTCGCGGAGAAGGCGCTGGCAATGGGAGCCTGCGGCTTCATCCCCAAGACGCTGACCGCGCGACGGCTGGTGAACGCGGTGCGATTCATGGCCATGGGCGAGGTCTACGCGCCCCTCGAGTTCATGAGCGGTCCCGAAACGCGGGAACTCCACCCGCTGGCCGAGAAGCTGTCGCGCCGCGAGCAGCAGGTCGCCAAAGGTCTGACCGAAGGCAAGTCGAACAAGGAGATCGCCCGAGACCTCGACCTGCAGGAGCCGACCATCAAGCTCCACGTGAAGACGCTCTATCGCAAGATCGGCGCGTCGAACCGCACCCAGGCCGCGCTGATCGCGCGGGAGGTCGGTCTCGCCTGAGGGGTCCTGCGTCGCGATCCCTTCGGATAGTGGGGCGATGCCATCAGCCAGCCGGCCTCGCCCTCACGGTGCTCTGCTATCCGGCGGCGCAGGGGACCCCGGAGGGGAGGGCGCGATAGACTGTCGGATGAAGGAGAGCTTCCATGTCCGACATCACCGCCAGCGGGTCCGCCCGCCGACACGCCCCGATCCCCGGCCTGCTGCGCACGCCACCGCGCGAGCTCTCGCTGGGGCGGATCTTCGGCGGCGGACGGCCGAGCGACCTCGTCCGCCTGCCGCGCTACCTGATCCTCGCGTCGCTGGGGGCGGTGGCGATCTGGGGCCCGATCACAACCTACCTCAGGAAGGCGCCGCTCAGCTTCAGCTCCGAGATGTCGCTGATCCTGCCCGGCTCCGGCGCAGCGGCGTCGCTGAACCTCGCCGATATCGGGCAGGCGTCTTCCTACGCCAATTCGGCATTCTCCTCGAACGCGATCAGCCCGACCGAAACCTACAAGCGCCTGCTCAGCGCCGACCGCATCGTCGATGCCGCGGCGACCACGCTGGGAGAAGAGCCGCGAGCCATCGGGCGGCCAAAGGTCGAACTTGTGGACCAAACCGGGCTGATCCGGGTGCAGATGAAGGGTCCCACCCCCGAAGACGCCCGTGACCGCACCGAGGCGCTGCGCCAAGCGTTCTTCACCGAGGTTGACGCGCTGCGCGTTGACGAGCTGTCGGTGCGCGAGGCCGGGGCGCTGTCGGCCATCGAGGACTATCGCGGCTCGGTCGCCGACACACGGCAGACCATCGCTGCGCTCCAGGCTGAAACCGGCTTGGTGTCCTCGGCGCAATACGATCGGCTCGTCGCCGCGGCGGACGATCTGCGTTCAGATCTGGCCGGGCTCGCCTCGAACGTCGCGCAGAAGACGGAAGCTGTTGCCGCGCTCTCACGCAGCCTGGGCATCGCGCCCGAGCAAGCAGCGGTCAGCATCAAGCTCTACGCCGATGCCGACTACACGGCTTTGCTGGACGAAATCGCATTGCACACCGCGGCGCTGGCGCAGGCGGGGGCTCGATATGGCCTGCGCCACCCCGAGGTGACCGCCGCGCGCGCGGCGCTCGACGCGGCGCGGACCATGGCCCGCACGCGCGCCATGGCCCTGACCGGCCTCTCGGCTGACGCGGTGGCGGCGCTCGATCTCGCGCAGCCCGGAGCGCGGGCCGAGCTGCTCGCGGAGCTTGTCCGCGAAGAGGCCGCGCGCGAGGGTCTGCTCTCCGAACGCGATACGGTGGCGCGCCGCCTCGATGCCGAGACCGCGCGTCTGAACAAGCTGGCACCCGTCGCGGCGCGGCTCGAGGACATGCAGCGCGACTTCTCGGTGGCCGAAGCGGTTTTCGCCTCGGCCATCGCGCGCAGCCAATCCAGCAAGGCCGACATCTACGCCTCCTACCCGCTGGTGCAGGTCCTGGAGAACCCCTCGTTGCCAGACCGGCCGACCTCGCCCAATCGCAAGTTGGCGCTCGCGGCCGGGGGGGCGGCGACTATGATGCTGCTCTTGGGGTTGTTCCTCGCCTGGATCCGCCGTCCGCTGATCGGGCGCATCCTCGCCCGTCCCCTCGGTGCGCCGTGACCGGGCGGGGCCGGCCCGACGCCATGTCACCGCCCGAGGCCCTGGCCTGGCGCGTCATGGTGATGACATGGGTGTTCTACGGGATGGGCGCGCTCTACGTGGTCGGTCCGGTGCTGGGCTGGACCTTCGCAGGCATGGCGGTGCTGGCACTCTACTTGGGACCGGCGATCCGCCCTGATCTGCGCGCAACGGGGCCGGTTCCGGCTTTGGTCTGGCTCTGGCTCGCGGGCATGCTGGTCATGCTGGTCGCGCTCTGGGGCGGGCACCTGGGCTGGGGGCTGGGTCTCAAGCAGACCATCAAGTCCTCGATCGGCTGGGCCAAGGGCTGGGCGCTGGTTGCGCTCTTCATCCTGGCGGGCGCCGTGCTGCCGATCCGCCGCGAAGTCTTGATCCGCGGACAATGCGCCATCGGTTTTTGGACGCTGGTGCTCGCGCCGGTGCTGCTCGCCGCGCCTTACATAGGTATGCCCGAACGCATCTTCACCTCACCGCTGAAAGCCATCGGAGGGCCGGGGCCAGAGTATTTTTCGGTCTATTTCTTCACCTATGATCCCGCCTCATGGACACCGCGCTGGCAGTTCTATCTCCCTTGGTCTCCCTTCGCGGCACTGCTTGGCGTGGTCATGGTGCTCTTTGCGCTCGAGGAAAGGCATCGTGGCTGGATGGCGGCGGGGGTCGGGGCCGGCCTGCTCATGATCCTCGCCTCGAAATCGCGGATGGGTCTCGTCGGGCTGGTGGCCTGCACGATCGGGCCCCGCATGCTGCCGCAGGTTCTGCGCAGTGCGGCTTGGCTGGCGCTCTCTGGCGCCACTGCATCTCTTGCGGTGTTGGGCACATGGCTCCTCACGAGCGCCCAGGCGAGCGTCGCGGCCTTTAAGGGCGCTCGTGCCGACAGCACACGGGTGCGCGAGGCTCTGCAACGCATCGCCTTCGAGCGGTGGCGGGAAGAGGCGCCATGGTTTGGGCACGGGACCGTGCAGCCGGGCCCGCATCTCGTCGAATACATGCCCATCGGCAGCCATCACACCTGGTTCGGTTTGCTCTTCGTAAAGGGGCTGGTGGGTTTCGGCGCGCTTTTCGTGCCGCTGGTGGCACATCTCGTGGTCGTCGTCGCTGACGCAACCCGCCATCCGCGCGGTCGCCTCCCGCTGGGTATTCTGATGACGCTGATCCTGCTCTCTTTCGGAGAGAACCTCGAGATCGAGGCCTATATGTTCTGGCCGGCGCTCTTGATGCTTGGCGTGCATCTTCGCGAGATGGCGGATGCGCGCGCGCCTTGATGCGCGTCTGTGGATGCCCCCTCGTTGGCAAGCATAATCTTCGCTGCGTCGGCGGGGTCTTCGATTGGATGAGGGTGTCCCCGAAAACCGGACACCCTGCTAAGCTTGCCGCCAACGATGACGAGGAAGAACAGCGTGGCTGGCAAACGAAAGACTTACGGCGCCGCGTTCAAGGCGAAGGTGGCGCTTGGGGCGATCCTTGCAGGCATCGGCAAGTGGATGACCTTCTACAACACCGAGCGCCCGCATTCGGCACTTGAAGGCAGAACACCGGTTGAGGCCCATCAGGGCCCCGGCCCCAAGGCGGCAGCATGATCACCAGCCAAGCTCAGCAGCGCCGCAAACCTGTCCGGGAAATGGGGTCCACCTCAGTGCATCGTCAAGAATGATGGAAGAATTCAAGCTTCGAGTTGTCTCCTACGTCATCGTCACCCCGCTCGGAACGCCTGATCCGCCGATCAGGTTGGTGCGGGTTACGATACCAATGACGCGCCCGCAGGCTGCGCGCAGAGGCGCCAAAACGCGCTTGCCCGATCACAGCCACCCAAGTGCATTGGCCGCCTGGATAGCTTCGCTTCGTTTCTTCGCTCCGAGCTTCGCGTAAAGCCGGGACAGGTGAAACTTCACGGTCGGCTGCGCGATATTCAACGCTTGCGAGATGCGCTTGTTGGGGTAGCCCCCGGCAATCAGCTGCAAGAGCTGGGCCTCGCGTTCGGTCAGCCCCCCGGCGCGCGCCTTGGCCTTGGGCGTCGAGATGGACGCGGCGTATTTCGACAGGGTTGCGCGTATGTCCGGTGCGGTTTCGAGATGCTGGCGAATGCGCGCCTCGCGCAGCAGCGGCGCAAGGAAGATCCGCTGCTCGGAAAGCACGCCGAAACAGCCCAGCCGGGAGGCCGACAGAAGCGCGGCCTGCAGCTGGCTCCGAGCGCCGGCGGTGTCGCGGCGCTTGTGGGCAAGGTGGGCACGCCAGATCTTCAGCGCGACGGTTTCCCGCAAGGTTGCTTTCGGGTTGCTCTCGAGCGCAGCGAGTTGGCGGTCGATGTCAGGACCGGGCGCGGGGTCCTCGACGAGGCAGCGCAGGCGGGCCATAGCCAGCGCGATGGCGTTGCGGTCGTTGAGCTGCGCCAGCCAAACCGGGGTCATCTCCTCGGTCGGGACACTCTGCGTGGCGCGCAGGCTCTGCAGCGTGGCGGCCGCTTCGCCGATGCGGCCCTCGTTCTGATAGGCGGCGGCGGTGCGGATCTGGACGGCCTGCAGCAGGTCCATCCGCTCGGCAAGGTGCAGCCACAGACCGTCGAGGAACCCGGGCCGGATGCTGGCGGGGTAGTGGTCCATCACCGCCTGCGACGCATAATGGATCGCGAAATGGAACAGGCTCGGCCAGATTTCGGCACGCGCGAAGACGTCGAACTCCTGCTCGACAAAGGTCACGAGTTTCTGGGGCTGGCCCTCCTCGTAGGCCAGCGCCGCCTCCGCAAGATGCAGCATCCGGAATTCCTGTTCGACCGGATGCGTGACGGATTGCAACTTATCTCGCGCGATGCGCGCGGCGGGGCGGGCCAGCCGGACGTCGCCGTTCGTCAGGTGCAGCACGGTCAGGTGCAGATGGATGAAGAACTCGAGCAGCGGATGGCCCCCGATCTTGCGGAAGTAGATCAGCGCGCGGGCGGCGGCGGCCTCGGCCTCGCGGAAGTTCCGGCGCCGGATCTCGAATTCCAGCAGAGCGTTGTAGAACGCCGCCCATTTCTGATCGTCGCCCACCGGGTAGTCGGCCATGAACTCGCCGAGCCGTTGCAGCATCGCGTCGGAGGGCGTCATGTCCTCGCTGATCATCATGTTCAGGCGAAAGCGGCGCGCCGCGAAGGAGAACCGCGTCCCGCGTGACAGCACCTTGAGCGGGTCGAGATAGTCCGAGCCAAGGTGCTTGGCGACCAGCTGCCGGACGCGCTGGAACTCGCCCTGTTTCATCAAGGTGCGGGTGATCGCGAAGAGCACCGTCTCGTTGGTCGCAACGACTTCCGGAGAGAAGCGCAGGACGATCCGGCTGAACTCGTCGAGGTTTGACTCGTAGATCAGTTCGAGCCCGCGGGAATGCGCAAGGATCTGCGCAGCATGGGCCTCGTGCCCGTGGTCGAGCAGCAGCGCCATGGCGGCGAGCGGGCGGTTGGCGGCCTCGAGGGCGGTGGCGACCTCGGCGACCGAGCCGGAGTTGGAGAAGGTTTCGATCCGCGCGGCCACGGCCCTGCGCAGGGCCTCGGTCAGGGCGGATTGGGCGTCGGGAGCGCTGAGAAGGAAGGGCGGCAGCGCGTCGCACCAGTCGTCGTCGGGGCCCGGGGTCGGGTCTTCGAGCCAGATCGACAACCGGGTCGTGGGCGCGGGAGAGAGCTGCGCGAGGAAGGTCTCGCCGACGTAGGCCGCGGCCAGGTCCGGGTCAGGCGTCGCCGCGAGCGGCAGAAACGCCGGCCAGCCGGCGTAGCTTTCCAGAAGCCGCCGCGTCAGGGCCGCGGGCAGGCGGGTGCCAATCTCTGCGGCGCTGAAGCTCAGCGCGCGCGCATCAAGCGTCTGTGTGCCGCCGTGCAGGAGCCGCCGAGCAAGGCCGGTGATCTTCTGGCTGGGACGGTGCGCGATCACCAGGTGCTCGACGCTCTCCGCCACCTGAGCCGGCAAGCGCGCGGTGCGCGCCGAGCTCGGCACATCCCAGAACAGCCAGCCGTTCTGCACATCGCTTTCGCGCGGGGTATGCAGCACGCAGACCGAGGCCCCCATCTGGTCCGCTGCGTCGCGCATCAAGACCGATTTCCCGGCGCCGGCGGGCGCGCGCAGGAAAATCGTGCCGGTCTGATCGCTCAGGACGCGCTCGATCAGCGATTTGCGCAAGATTCTTGCGGGCGGGGAGGGATGGAGAAACATTCATAAACCTATACCAATTTTATTAAAACCCATACCAGACCCAAATTGTCGAACCCTCGACGCTGCAGAATAGTCCGCCGAAAGAGACCAACCGGGAGGTTTCCGGCTGATGCAGCAAAACCCGTTCTTAGCGATCCTGACCCGACTCGGCACTTTCGTGCTGGTGATGGTCGTGCTCTCGATCATGATTTTCGTTCTGGCCCGGGTGGTGCCGGGCGACCCTGCCCGCATGGCACTGGGCCCCACCGCCACGCCGGAACAGGTCAGCGCCCTGCGCACCGAGATGGGGCTCGATGACTCCCTGCCGGTGCAATACGTCTCCTACATGACGCGCGCCCTGCAGGGCGATCTGGGCATGTCGCTGCTGTCGCAGCGGCCGGTGACGGTGGACCTTGGCCAGACGGTTCCGGCGACGGTCGAGCTGGTGCTGGTGGCGGTCATCATCATGTTCGCCGTGGCCATTCCGCTCGGCGTCATGACCGCCCATTTCCGCGATCGCTGGGTCGACCACGTCGGGCGGCTGTTCTCGCTCGTCGGCGTGACCATTCCGAGCTTTCTCTTCGCCATTTCGCTCCAGCTTCTGGCCGCGCGCTACTTCGGGGACTGGCCGATCATCGGGCGGATGGATCACAGCCTCGGCTTTGCCGGCGGGCCGACCGGGCTGATGCTGGTGGATTCGCTGCTCGCCGGGCGGATGGACGTCTTCGTCTCGGCGCTGCAACACCTTGCGCTGCCCGCCGTCGCCCTGTCGATGGCCGGGATCGGTCAGATCACCCGCATCACCCGCTCGGCGATGCTCGAGAACCGCCGCAAGGATCACGTGCTCACGCTGCAGAGTTTCGGCGTGCCGGAACGGGTGATCATCTTCCGCTACCTGCTGAAGCTCTCGTCGATCGCGCCGCTGACCATCATGGGGCTCGAGTTCGCCTCGCTGATCGGCAACGCTTTCGTCATCGAGATGGTCTTCTCCTGGGGCGGCTTCGCCTCCTACGGGCTCAACGCGATCCTCCAGAAGGACCTGAACGCGGTCACAGCAGTCGTGCTGGTGTCAGGCCTGTTCTTCATCGTCGCCAACCTGATCGTCGATGTGCTGATCGCCATCATCGATCCCCGCATGCGCCGAAAGGAGGCCCGCTGATGGCCGAGGTTAAGATGGCTCTGGACGGAGCGAACAAGGACCTGAGCGCAAGCTACATGATGTGGTACCGCTTCAGCCGCAATCCCGCGGCGGTGATCGGCAGCCTGATCGTGCTCTCGGCGGTGATCTTCGCGATCCTCGCGCCCTATATCACTCCAAAGCCAGAGGACGTGGGCGCCGTGGTGAACTTCCGCGCGCGCCACCTGCCGCCGGATGCGACGCATTGGTTCGGTACCGACAAGGTCGGGCGTGACATCTTCTCGCGCGCCGTCTTCGGTCTGCGCATCTCGCTCTTGCTGGTCATCGGCGTGCTCGGGATCTCGGTGCCGATCGGCACGGTGCTCGGCCTCGCCGCGGGCTATTTCGGCGGCTGGACCGAGCGGATCATCACCGGGCTGACCAACGTCATGCTGGCGATGCCGCCGCTGGTGATGGCGCTGGCCGTGTCGAACCTGCTCGAGCCCACGCTGATGAACGCGATGATCGCGATCACCCTGCTGTGGTGGACGTGGCATGCACGGCTGATCTACGCGGTGTCGAAATCGGTGGCGTCCGAGGACTTCATCGAGGCCGCACGCATCGCAGGGGCCGGCCCGATGCACATCCTCTTCCGCGAGATCCTGCCCAACTGCGTGTCGGTGATCTCGGTCAAGACGACGCTGGACGCGGCCTTCGTGATCCTCTTCGGCGCGACGCTGAGCTTTCTCGGTTTCGGCGTGAAACCCCCGACCCCGGACCTCGGCTCGATGGTCGCCGACGGGCGGCAGTTCATGCCCGACTTCTGGTGGGAGGTGCTTTGCCCGGGGGCGGTCATTCTCTACGTCACGCTCGGCTTCAACCTTCTGGGCGACGGTCTGCGCGACATGTTCGATATGGAGGGCTGAGATGAGCGACGCACTTCTGAAAGTCGAGGGACTCGACGTCCTGTTCACCTCCTACGGCCAGACCCGTCAGGTGCTCCGCGACATCTCCCTCACCGTCGGCGCGGGCGAGCGCGTTGCGCTGATCGGCGAGACCGGCTCGGGCAAGTCGGTCACCGCCAAGGCGATCCTCGGCACGCTGCCGCGCAATGCGACGGTGAGCGCCGGCCGCATCGAGGTCGAGGGGCGCAACGTGCTCGAGCTGCCGCGCGGCGAGCGCGATGCCCTGAAAGGGTCGGCCTTCTCGCTGATCATGCAGGACCCGCTGTCGTCGTTCAATCCGGTGTTCAAGATCGGCACCCACCTCGACGACGTGCTGCGCTTCGCCGACAGCCGCGAGGGGGTGAAATCGAGCCGCGCCGACCGGCGGGCCCGCATCGCCGCCGTGCTGCGCCGCGTACAGCTGGCCGATCCGGACCGGGTGATGAACGCCTATCCGTCGGAACTCTCGGGCGGCATGCGCCAGCGTGTGCTGATCGGCCTCGCGCTGCTGCACCAGCCGAAGCTGCTGATCGCCGACGAACCGGGCACCGCTCTTGACGTCACCACGCAGGACGAGATCCTCAACCTGATCAATACTCTGGTGGCTGAGGAAGGCATGGCGCTGCTGATGATCACCCACAACCTCGGGGTGGTCCGCAAGGTGGCCGACCGCGTTGTGGTCATGCGCCATGGCGATATCGTCGAAGCCGGGCCCTGCGCGAAGATCCTCTCGGCGCCCGAACACCCCTACACCATCGGGCTGCTCGACGCCGTGCCGCCACTCTATGGCCCTCGGGTGCAGACCCAGCAGATCAGCGCGCAGGCGCCCATCGTCAGCGCGACCGGGCTCGGCAAGCAGTTCGGCCGCCAGAGCAAGCGCTTCACCGCGGTGAAGGACGTGACGATCACCCTGCGCGAGGGCGAGATCTTCGGCCTCGCGGGGGAGTCGGGCTCAGGCAAGACCACCGTGGCGCGGATGATGATGGGGCTGTCGCGCCCCACCTTCGGCAGCGTCTCCGTGGACGGCACGCCGAACCCCGGCCGCCCGCTGGCGCAGATCGTCTACCAGAACCCCGGCACCTCGCTGAACCCCAAGCGGACGGTGAAGCAGAGCCTCGGGCTTCCGCTGAAATACGCCGGGCTGTCAGGCGCGGCGCGCGACGCGCGCATGGCCGAGCTGATGGAGCTGGTGCGCCTGCCGGTGTCCTACCTCGCGAAGTATCCGCATGAGCTGTCGGGCGGGCAGAAACAGCGCGTTGCCATCGCCCGTGCGCTGGCCGCCGAGCCCAAGGTGCTGATCCTCGACGAGCCGACGGCGGCGCTCGACGTGTCGGTGCAGAAGACCGTCATCGAGCTGTTGCTGCAACTGCGCGAAGAGTTGGGTCTGACCTACTTCATGATCTCGCACGACCTGTCGCTGATGCGCAATTTCTGTTCGCGCCTCGCGATCATGCTGCGCGGCGAAATCGTCGAGGAAGGCACGACGCCCGAGGTCTTCGCCGACCCGAAACATCCCTATACCCGCGCGCTGATCGCGGCGATCCCGGTCGTTACCGACGATGAGGAACGCCAAAAGCCCGCGGTGAGCCCGGAAGAGCGCGCAGCCTTTCTGGTCAAAACCACTGATTGATGAAGGAGCCTTTGGTGTATCGCGTAGGAATTGACGTAGGCGGCACGAATACCGATGCCGTCGTGCTGAAGGGCAATGAGGTCCTTGCAGGGATCAAGGCTTCGACCACCGAGGACGTGACCTCGGGCGTGTTCGAGGCGCTGGAGCAGGTGATCGCGGCTTCGGGCATCGACCGCGCCCGTATCGGTGCGGTGATGATCGGCACCACCCATTTCACCAATGCGGTGATCGAGCGCCGGCATCTCGACCCGGTGGCCGCCATCCGCCTCGGCCTGCCTTCGGGCGCGGGTCTGCCGCCGATGGTCGACTGGCCCGAAGACATCCGCGAGATGGTCGGCAATCACGGCTATCAGGTGAAGGGCGGCTACGAGTTCGACGGCCGTGTGCTGTCGCCGCTTGATGAAAACGAAATCCGCAGGATCGCCGGTGAAATCCGCGCGAAGGGCATCCGGGCGGCCTCGGTCACCGGGGTCTTCTCCGGCGTGAACGACACGATGGAGCTGCGCACCCGCGACATCCTGCTCGAAGAATGCCCCGGCCTCAGCGTGGTGCTGTCGCGCGACATCGGCCGTCACGGCCTGCTGGCGCGGGAAAGCGCCGCAATCATGAACGCCTCGCTGCTGCGGCTGGCGGACAAGACGGTGCAGGCCTTTGGCCACGCGCTGGAGCAGGCGGGCGTGAAGGCACCTTTCTTCATCACCCAGAACGACGGCACGCTGATGGCCGCAGACACGGTCCGCGCCTTCCCAGTGCTGACCTTCGCCTCGGGCCCCACCAATTCGATGCGCGGCGCCGCCTTCCTGACCGGCCTCAAGGAGGCGATCGTGGTCGACGTGGGCGGCACCACCTCGGACGTCGGCGCGCTGTCGCACGGCTTCCCCCGGCAGGCCTCGACCTCGGTGGACATCGGCGGGGTCCGCACGAACTTCCGCATGCCCGACGTCTTCTCCATCGGCCTCGGTGGCGGCTCGCTGGTGAAAGGAGCCCCCGAGAGCGTGGTGATCGGCCCGCAGTCCGTCGGCTACCGTGTCCGCCAGGAGGCGCTGGTCTTCGGCGGCCAGACCCTGACCGCGACAGACATCGCCGTGGCCACCGGCAAGGCCGAGATCGGCGATGCCGCGCTGCTGGCGAGCCTCGATCCCGCGCTGGTCGCGGCGGCGGCGGCCCGTATGACCGAGATGTTCGAAACCTGCGTCGAGCGAGCGCGCATCTCGGCCGAGCCGGTGCCGGTGATCGCGGTCGGCGGCGGCTCGGTGCTGATGCCCGACCAGATCGGCGATCTGAAGGTGATCCGTCCCGAGAACTTCGCCGTGGCCAACGCGGTGGGCGCGGCGATCGCGCAGATCTCGGGCGAGACCGACCGGATCTTCAGCCTGACCGATGGCGTCACCCGCGACAGCGCTCTGGCCGAGGCCGAGGCGGAAGCCCGGGCCCAAGCCATCGCCGCCGGGGCCGTCGCCGAGACAATCGAGGTGATCGAGCGCGAGGACATGCCCCTCGCCTACCTGCCCGGCAATGCCACCCGCATCCACGTGAAGGTCGTGGGTGAGATGGGTGCCCTCGCAGAAATGGAAGTCGAAAATGCCTGATACCCGTGAGCTGACCTACGATCCCGCCGACCTGTGGGAGCTGACACTCGACGATCTCGAGGCGCTGGAAGTCGGTGCCGGGATCCTCGGCACCGGTGGCGGCGGCAACCCCTACCAGGGCAAGCTGCTGACCCGCGAGGCGATGAAGGCGGGTTACAAGATGACCATCCTCTCCACGGAAAAGATCGCCGATGACGCGCTGTGCATGTCCATCGGCGGCATCGGCGCACCGGTGGTGGGCACCGAGCGGATCCGCGAAGGCCGCGAGGGGCTGCGCTGCCTGCAGGGCATGGAAGAGCTCACCGGTCGCAAGATGGACGCCATCGTCTGCGAGGAGATCGGCGGCGCCAACTCGATGAACCCGCTGGTCACGGCGGCACTCGGAGGCCTGCCGGTTCTGGATTGTGACGGCATGGGCCGGGCCTTCCCCGAGATGCAGATGACCACCTTCTCGATCTACGGCCACAGCTCGACCCCTTCGGTGATGTGCGACCTGCACGGCAACCGCGTGGTCTTCCAGCACGCGGTCTCCGAGGTGTTCCACGAGCGCATGGCACGGGCCTGCGTGGTGGCGCAGGGCGGGGCGGCCATGCTGGCCACGGCCCCGATGCCGGCGAGCTTCGTGCGCCAGAATGCCATCCCCCAGAGCTACACCAAGGCAATCCGCCTCGGGCGGGCGGTGCTGGACGCGCGCCGCAACGGCGACGATCCGGTCGCGACGGTCTGCGCGCTGGAAGGCGGGCGGCACGTCTTCACCGGCAAGATCACCGATCTGAAGCGCCACCTGCGCGGCGGCTTCGCCGTGGGCGATCTCGAGCTTGGCGGCTTCGACGACTTCCAGGGCCAGACCGCCAGCATCGCGATCCAGAACGAGTTCCTGATCTTCCGCCGCGAGGGAGAGGTCGAAGTGACAGTGCCCGACCTCATCATCGTGCTGGACGTGGACACCGGCTACCCGATCACCACCGAGATGCTGCGCTACGGCCAGCGCATCGCCGTGCTCGCCGTGCCCTGCCACGACCTGCTGCGCTCCGCGCGGGCGCTCGATGTGGTCGGCCCCGCCGCTTTTGGCTACCCCGAGATCCCCTTCGCGCCGCTTGCCCCGCTGGGACAGGCCGCCTGAGACAAAGAAGAAAACCCAACAGGAGTACAACAATGTCCATTCTGGCAAAGAAACGCGGGCTTTCGGCCCTCGCTCTGGCAGCCGTGCTCGGCCTCGGTGCCGCACCCGCCGCCATGGCGCAGGAAAAGGTGTCGACCGTGGTCAACACCATGCAGATCTTCAGCTCGCTCGATCCGGCGAAGGTCACCGACTACACCGGCTACATGGCGGTGGTGAACATGTACGACGGTCTGACCACCGTCGCCCCCTCGGGCGAGATCGTGCCGCATCTGGCGAAATCCTGGGACATCTCCGAGGACGGTCGGACCTACACCTTCCACCTGCGTGACGACGTGACCTTCCAGGACGGCTCGGCGCTGAGCGCCTCCGATGCGGTCTGGTCGATCCAGCGCCTGCTGAAGATCAACAAGGGGCCGTCGAACCTGCTCGTCGACCTGATCGATCCCGCCAACGTCACCGCGCCCGACGCGACGACGGTCGAGATCAAGCTGAACCGCCCGTTCTCGCCCTTCCTTGCCTCCACCCCGATCCTGCTGGTGCTGAACCAGAAGCTGGTCGAGGCAAATGCGACGGCGGATGACGCGCTCGGCGAAGCCTATGTTGGCGACAACTCGGTGGGTTCGGGCCCGTATTCGCTGGTCAGCTACAACCGCTCGGCGGACATGGTGATCGCGCGCAACCCCGACTACTTCCTCGGGTGGGACAAGGGCACACCGATCGACGAAGTGCGCTTCGTTCAGACATCGGACGACGCCACGGTGCGCGCGCTGGCGGAAAAGGGCGAGCTGGGCCTGTCGTCGCACGGGCTGGGCAACGACACGTTTGACTCCATCGGCAACATGCCGGGCTACAAGCTGCTGCAGACCCGCACCGCCGGCGGCTTCCAGATCAAGCTGAACACCAAGGTCTACCCGACCGACGACGTGCACGTGCGCCGCGCCATCGCCTATGCGACCGACTACGAGACCATCCAGGAGATCATCTACCCGGGCGTGCCGATGCACGGCCCGCTCTCGGACACCTTCGAGGCCGCGTTCAACACCGAGATCCCGACCGGCGTCTACGACCTGGAGAAGGCCAAGGAAGAGCTCGCGAAATCCAAATACGCGGGCGAGGACATCACGCTGGTCAACAGCTACGTCGCCTCGCTGGCCTTCGAGCAGGAAGTGGCGCTGCTGATGCAGGCCAACCTCGCGCAGATCGGCATCACGCTCGACATCCGGCCCGAGCCCTGGAACCGCATCGTCGAACTGGCATCGAACCCCGACACCACCCCGGCCTCGACGCAGGTGAACGTGAGCCCGAGCTACCCGTCGCCGGATTCGATGTTCTTCAACCAGTACCACTCCAAGGCCTCGGGCACTTGGTGGTCGATGGCATGGCTGCAAGATCCGGAAATCGACGCGCTGATCGACCAGTCGCGCGCGCAGACCGACCCGGCCGAAATCAACGCCACCTACAAGGAACTGCAGCAGTCGATCTACGACCTGCAGACCTCGGTCTGGGCCGTGGCCCCGATGCGCCGCTACGCGGCCAATGCCTGCCTGCAGGGCTACGAGTTCCGTCCCATGCAGAGCTGGGATCTGAACTTCTGGAATTTCACCTGGGAATGCCCGTCGAACTGATCGGTCGCGATCCCTTTGAAACAGCCCGGTCCCGCAGCGCGCGGGGCCGGCACAAGCAACGCCCAAGGTGGACAGATGCTCCAGGAATTTCCGGAAGAGAATATTGAATCCCTCGCGACCGGCGCGTGGATTCTGGGTACGGGCGGCGGCGGCAACCCCTATCTTTCAACGCTGAACCTCCGCCGCCTCTACGCCGAGGGTGCGCGGGTCCAGGTCCTGCAGCCCAGCGAGCTGGCGGACGACGACATGGTCGCGGTGGTCTCGGGCATGGGCGCTCCGCTGGTCGGCCAGGAACGGCTGAAGGATCCGCGGCACATGGCCCGGGCGGTCGAGCTGATGGAAGACTACCTCGGCCGTCCGTTCCGGGCGATCATGGCGCTGGAGATCGGCGGCGCCAACGCGCTCTCGCCATTCCTTGCCGCCGCGCTGCTGGGCCGTCCGGTGGTCAACGCCGACTGCATGGGCCGCGCCTACCCCGAGGCGCAGATGACCTCCTTCGCGATCGGCGGGCTGTCGATGTTCCCGCTGTCGCTGGTGGACGTGCGCGACAACGAGGTGATCGTCACCCGCGCCGAAAGCTGGAAATGGATGGAGAAGGTCTCGCGCGCGGTCTGCACCGCCGTGGGCTCGACCGCCGCGACCTGCAAGGCACCCCGCACCGGCCGCGAGGTCAAGGACTGGGGCATCCACCACACCATTACCCAGGCGACCGAGCTTGGCCGCGTCGTGCTCGAGGCCCGCGCCCGCCACGACGATCCGGTCGCTGCCGTGTTGGACCATGCCAAGGGCAAGCAGATCTTCCGCGGCAAGATCGTCGACGTGGACCGCACCACCACCGGCGGCTTCCTGCGCGGCAAGACCGTGATCGAGGGCATCGACACGGATCGCGGCGCGACGCTCGAGCTGGCGTTCCAGAACGAATGGGCGGTGGCCTTCCGCAATGGCGCGCCCGTCGCCATGACGCCGGACCTGCTGTGCCTGCTCGACAGCGTGTCGGGAAGCGCCATCGGCACCGAATCCGTGCGTTACGGCCAGCGCGTGAGTGTGGTGGCGCTCCCGGCTCCCGAGATCCTCACGACGCCCGCGGGCGTGGCGGCGGTCGGTCCGCGCGCTTTCGGCTATGACATTGACTTCAAATCGGTATTCAAATGAAGCGTATTGGCATTGACGTCGGCGGCACCAATACGGATGCCGTGCTGATCGATGGCGACAAGATCACCGCCTCGATCAAGGTTCCCACCACGCAGGACGTGATGTCGGGCGTGAAAGCCGCGCTCGCGCATGTCGCTGCGCATATCGGCGACACGCCGCGTCCGCTTGACGCGGTGATGATCGGCACGACCCATTTCACCAATGCCGTGGTGGAGCGCGCGCGGCTCGAGCGCGTAGCGGCGATCCGCATCGCCCTGCCCACCGGCGCGTCGCTGCCGCCGATGTGCGACTGGCCCGAGGATCTGTATCGCGCGGTCGATCCGATGATCTTCATGGTGCACGGCGGGCACGAATATGACGGCAGCCCGCTGGTGCCGCTGCGCGAGGACGAGATCCGCGAGGCCGCGATGAAGATCCGCGACGCCGGGGTGACCTCGGTGGCGATCTCCGCCACCTTCTCGCCGCTGACCACCGAATGCGAGGACCGCGCGGCCGAGATCGTGCGCTTGATCATCCCCGAGGCGCGGATCACCCTGTCGAACAGCCTTGGCCGGATCGGTCTGCTGGAACGCGAGAACGTCGCGCTGCTGAACGCGGCACTGCAGTCGCTCGGCAAGACCACGGTGCAGGCCTTCAAGACGGCGCTCGCCGAGATCGGCCTCGATGCGCCCTTCTTCCTGACCCAGAACGACGGCACCGTGGCTCTGGCCGATGTGGCGGCGGCGAACCCTGTGTTCAGCTTCGCCTCGGGCCCGACCAACTCGATGCGCGGGGCGGCCTTCTTGACCGGGCTCAGCGATGCGATGGTGGTCGACGTCGGCGGCACGACCTCGGACATCGGCTGCCTGATCGGGGGCTTCCCGCGCGAGGCCAACAACATCGTGCATATCGGCGGTGTGCGGACCTTGTTCCGGATGCCAGACTTGCTGCCCATCGCGCTTGGCGGTGGCACGGTCGTCGATCCCGAGACCGGCGCCATCGGCCCGCGCTCGGTGGGCTATCGCATCCTGCAGGAAGCCCGGGTCTTCGGGGGCCAGACGCTGACCACCTCGGACATCGCGGTGGCCGCCGGGATGATCGAGATGGGCGACCCGTCGCTGGTCAGCGACCTCGATCCGACCTTCGTGCAGGACACGCTTGCCCGGATGCGCGCCATGGTGGCCGAGAACTTCGACCAGATGAAGACCTCGGCCGAGGACGTGCCGTTGATCGCGGTCGGTGGCGGTGCCTTCCTGATCCCCGACGAGGTGCCCGGCGCCTCCGAGGTGCTGCGGGTCGAGAATGCCGGCGTCGCCAATGCGCTCGGCGCGGCCATGGCGCAGGTGTCGGGCGAGGTCGACCAGGTGTTTTCGGACATGACCCGCGAGCAGGCGCTGGCGGCAGCCGAGACCGAGGCGCGCGCCGCGGCGGTCGCCGCCGGTGCCGATGCCGCGAGCCTGCAGGTTCTCGAGATCGAGGACATCCCCATCGCCTACCTGCCCGGCGGCGCGCGGCGCGTGCGGGTGCGGGTGATCGGTGATATCTCCTTTGGCTGACGCCTTGGCTAAGGTTTGAGCCGCCCAGGCGATGATGCCCCGGGCGGCTCTGCATGAAGACAGGAAGACGACCATGACGACGATTGCACTGGCCATTCACGGGGGCTGCGGCGTGCTGCCCCTCGACAGCATGAGCACGGAAGACTGGGCCGAGGCCCGGCGGGATCTGGCGCGCGCGCTCGCCGCGGGCTGGGCGGAACTGACGGAAGGCGGCTCTGCGGTCGCTGCGGTGGAAGCCGCCGTCGTCGTCATGGAAGACAGCCCGCATTTCAACGCCGGACACGGCGCGGCGCTGAACGAGGACGGCATCCACGAGCTCGATGCCTCGATCATGGACGGGGCCACGCTGGAGGCAGGCGCCGTCAGCGCGGCACGTGGCATCCGCAACCCGGTGCGCGCGGCGCGCGCGCTGATGCAGGACGGTCGGGCAGTCTTCCTGACCGGTATTGCGGCTGACAATTTTGCCGCCGGCTCGGGCCTCGAGGTCATGCCGCAGGACTATTTCACCACCGACAAGCGCGTCGAGGCGCTGGCGGCGATGAAGGCGCATGCCGCCGCCGGGACCGAGGCGACCGAGAACGAGAAGCACGGCACGGTCGGCGCGGTGGCGCTCGATGGGGCAGGGCACCTCGCGGCGGCCACCTCGACCGGGGGCTACACCAACAAGCCCGCCGGCAGAGTCGGCGACAGCCCGGTGATCGGCGCCGGCACCTACGCCCGCGACGGGGTCTGCGCCGTCTCCGGAACCGGCAAGGGCGAGTTCTTCATCCGGCACGTGGTCGGGCACGAGATCGCGGCGCGCATGGCCTATCTGCGCGAAGACGTCCGCACGGCGGCCGAGCACGTGGTGCACGTGGACCTCTCGGCCTCGTCGCAGACCACCGGGATCGTCGGTGCGGGGCTGGTGGCGCTGGACGCCTCGGGTCAGGTCAGCACGCCGTTCAACACCGCTGGCATGTTCCGCGGTTGGGTCACCCCCGAGGGCCGGGCCTTCGTGGCGACCCACCAGGACGTCCACGAGGTGCAGCTGTGAGCGAGATGATCCCCGTCTTCGACGGCCACAACGACGTGCTTTCGAAACTGCTGCGCGCCCGTGACGGAGCCGAGGCCCGCTTCCTGACCGGCGCGCCGGGCATGCAGATCGACCTGCCCCGGGCGCAGGCCTCGCAGTTCGCGGGCGGGCTCTGCGCGGTCTGGGTGAGCACCGACGATCAGACGCCGGACGAAAACGGCGACCTGCCACGCGTGCCGCAGGCGTCGGCGCTGCAGCAGACCCTCGCTCAGGCCGCGCTGCTTCATCGCATCGTGCGCCAGTCGGACGGCGCCGTCACGCTCTGCCGCAGCGCTGCCGATATTCGTCGTGCCATGGCCGAGGGCAGCTTTGCTGCCGTGTTCCACATCGAGGGCATCGAGGCAGCGACCGAAGATCTCGACCTGCTGCATGTTCTGCATGCTGCTGGCTTGCGCACGCTGGGCCCGGTCTGGAGCCGCCCCAACATCTTTGCCCATGGCGTGCCCTTCGTGATGGGGCACGAGCCCGACATTGGTGGCGGGCTCACCCCTGCGGGGAAGGATCTTGTGCGGCTCTGTAACGAGCTGGGGATCCTCGTCGACCTGTCGCACCTCAACGACGCCGGGTTCTGGGATGTCGCCCGGACTTCCGATGCGCCGCTGGTCGCCTCTCATTCGAACGCCTTCGCGCTCTGCCCGCACAGCCGCAATGCAACGGACAGGCAACTGGATGCGATCCGCGAGACCGGCGGGCTGATCGGGCTGAATTTCGGGGTGCGCTTCCTTCATCCCGAAGGGGTCCGCGATCCCGAGATGGGCTTTGATGTCATGGTGCGGCACATCGACTACCTCGTCGAGCGTGTCGGCATCGACCACGTGGGCCTCGGCTCGGATTTCGACGGCACCTTCATGTCGCGGCGGATCGGCGATGTGGCCGGCGTTCAGCGCCTGCTGGAGGCTCTGCGCGCGGCAGGCTATGGCGAAGAGGAACTTGCGAAGATCGCCCACCGCAACTGGATCGCGACGCTGGAGCGTACCTGGGGGCGGTGATCCCGGATCACGCTCCGAAACCCACCTTGAGCCCGCCGCTGGAGACGCGGCGGGCGGGCCGCGAGCTCTTTTCGTCGCAGCGCAATTGCTGCAAGACATCCGAGCGGGATCGGAACTGGCAGCCAGGCTCTCCTCCACGCCGCCGTGCGCGCGACCTATGAACGCAAAGTACGCAAAAGCTGAAAGACCCTGCGATGAAAGCCGTCTTGTTCGAGAAATTCCAGGAAGCCCCGAAGCTGGTCACCGTCGATGATCCTGCCCCGCACACGCATGGCGTCGTGCTCAAGGTCAGGGCCACCGGGGTGTGCCGCAGCGACTGGCATGGCTGGATGGGCCACGACAGCGACATCGAGCTGCCGCATGTTCCCGGGCACGAACTGGCGGGCGTGGTCGAGGCCGTGGGCAAGGATGTCGTCACCTGGAAGGTGGGCGACAAGGTGACCGTCCCGTTCATCTGTGGCTGCGGCAGCTGTTCGGAGTGCCACGCGGGGCAGCAGCAGGTGTGCCTGCACCAGGAGCAGCCGGGATTCACCCACTGGGGGTCCTTCGCCGAATATGTTGGCATTCACCAAGCGGACCTGAACCTCGTGGCGCTGCCCGAGACCATGGATTTTGCGACCGCGGCGAGCCTCGGCTGTCGCTTCGCGACCTCCTTCCGGGCAGTGATCGACCAGGGCAAGGTCAGCGCCGGGCAATGGGTGGCTGTTCACGGCTGCGGCGGGGTCGGCCTCTCGGCGGTGATGATCGCAGCGGCGGTGGGCGCAAACGTCATCGGCGTCGATCTCGACCCGGCCAAGCTGGCGCTGGCCAAGGATCTTGGTGCCGTGGCCGTCATCGACGGTGCCGAGGCGGATGTGCCTGGGGCAATCCGCGAGATCACGCGCGGCGGCGCGCATGTTTCGCTCGATGCGCTCGGTCACCCGGTGACCATGACCAATTCCATCCTCTGCCTGCGCCCGCGCGGCAAGCACGTGCAGGTCGGGCTGATGCTCGGCGAGCACGCGGCGCCCGCGGTGCCCATGCCCAAGATCGTCGGCCAGGAGATCGAATTGCTCGGCTCTCACGGAATGCAGGCGCATCGCTATGGGGCGATGCTGGACATGGTCGCCAGCGGCAAGCTGGACCCGGCGCGGCTGGTGGGGGAGCAGATCAGCCTTGCCGATGCCCCCGAGGCGCTGATGACCATGGACAAGTTCCGATCCGTCGGGGCGACGGTCATCACGCGGTTCTGACACAGAGCGCGTGCGTTGGGCGAGACACCTCCGCGCTGTGCAAATCGCAAGCCGCGTCGACGACCTTTCCACAGGACAGGCGCGGCAACGAAGTGGCGCTTGTGCGCCTCCTGCGAAGGGCAGGGACTCGCCCGAGCATCAATCCGAGGCGGCGTCCAAGCCATGCATGGTCCAGGAGATCGGAGAGTCAGCTTCGGGAGCTGGTTGTCCGTGGTGGGAGGGCATCGTTGTTGGAAGAACCCGTGTTCCGTCCAACCTCGTCAGTGGTCCCAGCGTCATTATAGTTGCCGGGATCGAAGTCCTCAGGGTCAAACCCCTCATCCTCCTCGCCGATCCCTGTGACGTAGGAGGTGCCCGTCTCTTCATCAAACACGAGGCCATAGGTCGCGCGGCCCTCCGATTTATATCGCAAGTACTCGTGGACGCCCGCGTAGACGAACGCGAGCACGAAGGGCGTCAGGATCAGGGCGGCCAGCAGATGAGCGTCTATGGTGGTCCTCCATTCAGAATTATTTGCAAGACAGGACACGCCAGTCGGCGCGCCAATGTGAACATAGCATCATTTGGAACCGAATTCGAACTCCGGTCGATGGGGCCTGCCCGAGGGGGCGGCTTGGGCGCGGCGATCTTATCGCTCTCTGTTCGGACGTCTTGAAGGCCCGATGCTTTGCGCGCTTGGCCTAGAGCGTTGGCGATACGACGCGCGTCCGGGATCAGGACCTGCTCGGAAGGGCCTGAAACTTGCGGCGGGAAAGACTTCGTCCTTTCGGTCTGACTTGCAGGCATCTCGCGGCGGCGGTGGCCATCATTTTCGTTTTCCTTGACATTCGGCCGCTTTGGCAGGCGTTCTGGCCCAAGACGAGGGGGACCCATGACCGAGGAACCGCTGGCTGACGTCCTCTTGCGCATGGCGCAGGGGGAGCGGGCCGCGCTGCGCAACCTCTATTCCGAAGCCGGCCCGAAACTTTTCGGGGTCTGTCTTCGTATGCTCAAGGACAGGGCCGAAGCGGAAGACGCGTTGCAGGAGATCATGGTCAAGCTGTGGAGCAAGGCGCATCAGTTCGATCCCATGCGCGGCCAGCCGATGTCTTGGATTGTGACCGTCGCGCGCAACCATTGCCTCGATCGCCTGCGGTCGCGCAAGGCCGCGCTGCGACGCGAAGCCGCCGGCTCGAACGATGCGGCCATGTTTGAGGTTGCCGACGCCGGGCCCGGGCCGGAAACCCTCGTCGAGATGAAAGACGAGGCGCGGCGCATCGCCGATTGCCTCGCAACGCTCGACACGGACCGTGCGAGCGCCATTCGGAGTGCCTATCTTGACGGGCGCAGCTACGACGACATTGCGAGCACCTTCGGGATCCCGCTGAACACCCTGCGCAGCTGGCTGCATCGCGGCCTGCGCAAGCTCAAGGAGTGCATGGACGCATGACCGAAGACGAGACCCCCGATCTCGCGGCGGACTACGTGCTGGGGCTTGCCTCGGCCGAGGATCGCGCGCGGGCCGAGGACCGGATCATCCGCGATCCGGCCTTCGCGCGGGAGGTCGAGATGTGGCAGGCGCGCTTCTCGGAGTTGAACGTCGAGTTCGCGGCGATTGAGCCACCTTCCGCCGTGCTGGACCGAGCCGAACACAGGCTTTTCGGGGCGCCCCCGCCGCAGCGCGGCGGCGTGTTTGGCTGGCTGCGTCGGGCAGCCATTGGCCGGGACGGGTCCGGGGTCGGCGAGCAGAGACGTGGAATTTCGGTTCTTCTCGGGCTGGCCGTGGCCGCGGTTGTGGCGCTCGTAGCGATCTGGGGCGTGCCCCTGTACCGACCCGGCACCCATCTGGCAGAGCTCACCGCGCCGGACCTGCAGATCGCTGTCCGCGGCGACAGCCAAAGGCTGGTCTTTCGCCGCCTGTCCGATGCACCCGACCCCGAGGGGCGGTCCTATCAGCTGTGGCTGATCCGCGATGGACAGGTCGCCTCCCTCGGACTGCTCGCCCCGCGCACGACCGAGGTGAGCGCAGAGGTGCGCGCCGGCGATGTGCTGGCAGTCAGCCTCGAGCCGGCCGGGGGATCACCTGTGGCGGGCCCGAGCGGACCGGTGCTGGCAACAGCGCAGATTTCGAGCCTCTAGCGCGGCGGAAGTTTTTCCACCTCTTGGTGCAACGCGGCCAATCGCGCCTTCGTATCCTCTGCAGCCCCGGACGGAACCGGCGCATTCTGGAGGAAACACCATGACCAACATCAACCGCACCGCCGCACTCGCCCTCGGCCTCGTCGCGACCCTTGGCTTTACGGCCCCGACCTTTGCCGCAAACCCAATGGTCGGCGGCGCGCCGATGTACGAGTCCAAGACCATCGTCGAGAACGCGGTAAACTCCGCCGATCACACGACCTTGGTCGCCGCGGTTCAGGCCGCCGGCCTGGTCGAGACTCTTCAGGGCCCCGGCCCGTTCACGGTGTTCGCGCCGACAAACGCCGCCTTCGAGATGCTTCCGGCCGGAACGGTGGAGACACTGCTCAAGCCCGAAAACAAGGCGATGCTGACCAAGGTTCTAACGGCGCATGTGCTCGCCGGCGACTGGACCGCCGCGAAGATCGTGCAGAAGGCACGGGCGAGCTCGGACGGGCTGGCGAACTTCACCACCGTTTCGGGCGACGCGTTGTCCGCACGCATGAAGGACGGAATGCTCTATATCTACGATGAAAGTGGCACGGTTGCCCGGGTGACGATCGCCGATGTCGATCAGTCGAATGGTGTGATCCACGTGGTCGACCACGTGCTGGTGCCCAAGTAAGCGCGCCTAGGGCAATGGCGCCCGCGGCCTTATGCGTGTCGCGGGCGCATGCCCTCCTGCTTTTTGGCCAAACGGACAGGCCCGCGGCGCTCTTTCCTCGTCGCCGGAGGGCGAACGACGCCAGACCAACCGTGGCAAACGCTGTTGGACCCCGCCCGCTCCCTACGCGGCTTTCAACAATGCTCTTGCAGCCGGACATGCAACAGAGGCTTCAGGGCTCCGCGCAGCCGTGCGCCGGCAACTGGCCGAAGAAAGTCTCCGAAAAAAATCGGCACAGATGCATCCAAACGGGCCTGGGCCCGAGTCCTAGGGCTATCGAGCCTGCGGAATGGCCGCGCTCGCGACCTGAGGAGACTAAACGATGCACAAGACATTTTCCGCCCTGACCCTGCTGCTGACCACCTCTGCCGCCACCGGTGCGATGGCCGATGATCATGGCGCGATGACCGCGATCGGGCTCAGCGGAGACAAGATGCTGCACGTGATCGACACGAGCTCTGCCAAGGTGACGGAGTCCATGGAAGTCACCGGCGTCGACCGGCTTCTGGGCATCGACCTGCGCCCCTCGAACGGGCAGCTGATCGGCGTCACCGACAGTTTCGACATCGTCGAGATCGACCCCGAGACCGGGGCCGCCACCGTGATTTCGACCATGGACAAGGAGCTGCCGATCGAAGGCGATGCGCCGGTGATCGTCGACTTCAACCCGATGGCCGACAAGCTCCGCTTCATGTCGGGCACCACCAACCACCGCGTCGACATTGAAAGCGGTGCCGTGACCGTGGACGGCTCGCTGGCCTTCGAGGAGGTCGACATGCACGCGGGCGAGACCCCGGCCATCGTCGCTGCGGCCTATATCAACAGTTTCGGCAAGCCCGAGAGCACCGCGATGTATGACATCGACAGCACCATCGTCGCGCTGATCCAGCAGACCTCGCCCAATGATGGCACCCTAGCCGCGGTCGGCAAGTTGGGTATCGAGGGCGCGGATCACTATGCCTTCGATATCGCCACCGATGCCGAGGGCACCAACACCGCCTGGCTCGTGGCAGCGGGTCAGTTGCACACCGTCTCGCTCGAGGATGGCTCCGTGCAGGAAAGCTGGGATATCGAGGGCGCTGACGGCGCGATGCTGCGCGACATCACCTTCATGACCGCGGAGATGTGAGGCGTCTCGAGACGTTTATGTCGGGCGCAGGCTGCATGCCTGCGCCCGGCTCGAAGGGGTCACGCAAATCGGCAACGTCTCATCGCGCATCCCGCCCTGCCATCTTGTGCAAATTGACAGGCCCGCAAACGGTCTCTAGCCGTAGGTCCATCGCCGCAACGCAAGAGGGCGGCACAGGGAGAGCAGGTAGTCACGTGACGGATCATGCAGCCTTGATCAGGGCCTGCGCCGGGGGCGACAAATCCGCCCTGCGCGGGATCATGACGGCGGAGGGCGGCCGCATGCTCGGTGTCGCGCGTCGCATGCTGGGCCGGATCGACCTTGCCGAGGATGCGGTGCAGGAGGCTCTCGTGCTGGTCTGGCGGCGGGCGCATCAGTTCGACGAGAGCCGGGGCAGCGCCAAGGGCTGGCTCTACACCATCCTGCGCAACCGCTGCCTGACCATGCTGCGCAGCGAGGACCGTGAAGTGCCGACCGAACCGCAGGCGATCGACCGGGCCTCCGAGGGCGCGCTGGTGGATGCGGCCTTCGACCGCCTGCCCACGACGGCCGATCTGCGCGGCTGTCTGGAGGGGCTTGATGAGGCGACACGGCGTGCGATCCTGTCCTCCTACGTGCTTGGGCACAGCCACGGCGAGATCGCCGGGCGGCTGGCAACGCCGCTGGGCACGGTGAAGGCACGTATCCGCCGCGGCCTGCTCAAGCTGAGGGAGTGTCTGTCATGACGGAGCGTTCTCTTGACCTGCTGATCGACGAGGTCGTGCTCGGGCTCGCCTCGGAGGCGGATGCCGCGCGGCTGGAGGAACTTGCCGCGCGCGATCCCGAGGTGGCGGCGCGGCTTGCAAGGGCGCGTGATCGCTTCGCCCCGCTCGACGAGACCGCCGAGGAGCATCCGCTGCCGCACGGTTTCTGGGAGCGTCTCGCGCCCCGGCTGGATGTACCGGACAAGACGCCGCCGCCTGCGGAGCTTGGCACCGAGCGCGCCGAGGTGATCGACCTTGCCCCGCTGCGCGCGCGCCTGAATCGCTGGCGCAGCGCCGCCGTGACCGGGATCGCCGCCAGCCTGCTGCTGGCCGGACTGCTCGGCTGGTCGCTGCTTTCGCCCTCTGACCCCTTGGTCGTGGCCGTGCTGCTGGACGACCGCGGCGAAGCCATCGCGCTTGTCGAAAGCGGCCCGGACAACACCACCCGCGTGACCCTGCTCGAGCGGCCCGACGTGCCCACCGGCCAGGTGATGCAGGTCTGGACCAAGCCCGAAGAAGATGGCCCGCCCGTTTCGCTGGGTCTGCTCTCCACCGGCCTGTCACGCGTGTTGAGCATAGAAGGCCTGCCCGAGCCGCATCCGGCGCAGCTCTACGAGATCACCTTCGAGCCCGCCGGCGGCTCGCCGACCAACCTTCCGACCGGACCCATCCTCGGCAAGGGGCTGGCCAAGGCGCCGGTGACCTAAGAAGGCGGGATCGGTGCCTGCGTGGCCGTTCGGCTTGGGAAGCACCGCAAGGAGATTTTCGGGGGACGTCGTGGTCCTTGCGCCCGGGCAGGTGTCCTCATTGGCCTCGGGATCGAAGCGGAATGCGGTCGCCGGGAAAGCTCCCCTGACCTGTGACGAACTCACAGGAGGTCAACCTGAGCTCCGGGCACCAGCTCTCCGCACCTATGCGTGCCCGCGCCGCCTCACTCCGAAACCGGCGGTCCGCGCGACTCAATCCCGCGGGTGCCCCGCTGCGAGTTCGACAATTTCCTCGGTGATCTCTTCCTGCCGCAGCCGCCTTGCGGTGCCGACGAGGGCATCCAGCGTCTCCGAGACATTGTCCTGCGCCGAGATCATCGCCCGCATGCGGGCGACATTCTCGGCGACGAAGGCCAGCATCACCGCCTCGAGAAGTTCGGCGACGATATATTCCTCCACCAGCCGGGCGAGCAGTCGGTCCGCGGGCAAGGTGATCCTCGGCGAGACCTGCACGGCGGGTGGCGGGAACCGGGCGTAGTCGAAGGGCAGCAGGCGCCGGGTCACGATCTCGATGCTTCCGGTGCCGACCGGAATGGCGTGGACGACCGTGACATGGGTGATCTCGGCCGAGGCCAGCATGCCAAGAAGCGCGTCGGCGAGGCGCGAGACCAATGGCCCCGCTTGCGCCGGGTGGGCGATCATCGCATCGCTCCAATGCGGCGGGTGATGCCGCTCGCCGGCGATCAGCACGCCTCGGTCGCCGACGAGAAAAAGGATGTGCGGCGCGTTCAGCAGGGATGCGGCCGCGTCGAAGACCTGCTCGTTGTAAGTGCCTGCGAACCCCTGCTCGGCGGCCATGAGGATGACCGCGTGGCGCTGGCTCGCCTGCACATGCGCCCCCGCGCTCGCGGCAGAGGGCAGGAGGACCAGCGCCTCGGCGATGGCGTCTCCGATGGTCTCGGCATAGGCGCGGATCGCGGCGACGTGTTGCTTGGCGTCCTGCACCCGCGCACTGGCGATGCCGCGCATCGCGCCGATGACCGCGCCCAGCTTGCGGACCGAGCCGATCCGCCCTTTGACTTCGGCGAGCCGGCCGGTCACTGCACCTCTCCGCCGCGGGCCATGTCCTTGACGAGTGCCGCCACGGCCGCGACAAGCGCGGCCCTCTCCGCCGCGTCCAACCGGCCCGAGGCGCGCACGGATGACACCTCATCCCCGGCGGTGCCCTCGAGCCAGCCTGGCAGGCGGCGGCGCAGGTCGGGGATCCGCGCTGGCGAGACACCGTCCAGCACGCCGCCCGCCAGCGCGGCGAGGATCGCCACTTGCCCGACCATCGATAGCCCCGAGAACCGCGGCTGGGTCAGCAGCGCGCGGATGCGCTTGCCGCGCTCGATCCGGCCCTGCACGCGGGCGTTGGGGACGCCGCCGAAACGGGTGAACATCTCGAGTTCCTGAAATTGCGCGTAGTCGAGCCGTACCCGCCCCGAGACCTGCCGTAGCGCGGGCCATTGCGCCTTCCCGCCGACGCGGCTGACCGAGAGGCCGACGTCGACCGCCGGGCGGTGGCTGGCAGCGAAGAGGGTGGTGTCGAGAACGATCTGACCATCGGTGATCGAGATCAGGTTGGTCGGGATATAGGCCGAGAGATTGCCGGCGTCGGTCTCGGCGATTGGCAGCGCGGTCAGTGAGCCGCCGCCGAGCTCGGGCGAGAGCTTGGCGGCGCGTTCGAGCAGCCGCGCGTGCAGATAGAAGATGTCTCCCGGATAGGCCTCGCGGCCCGGCGGCTCACGGGTCAGCAGCGCCAGTTCGCGGTGTGTCGCGGCGTGGCGCGTGAGATCGTCGAGAACGATCAGCGCGTGTTGGCCGCGGTCGCGGAAATACTCAGCGATGGTCATGCCGGCGAAGGGGGCGATCCATTGCAGGCCCGGGCTGGTTGCGGCGCCGCCCACGACGTAGACGCAGCGCTCGGGCGCGCCGTGGCGGTGCACCGCTTCGATCACCCGCTGCACCGCCGCGGCGGGCTGGCCGATGGCGACGTAGACGCAGATCACGTCGCTTTCGCGCTGGTTGATGATCGCATCGACGGCGAGCGAGGTCTTCCCCGTCGCCCGGTCGCCGACAATGAGCTCGCGCTGGCCGCGGCCGATCGCGAACAGGCTGTCGACGACCAGCACGCCGGTTTCGAGCGGCTCGGTCACCTCGCTGCGGTCGATGATCGCCGGGGCCGGACGTTCGACCGGCAGCGTCGGCCAGCTTGGCAGGGGTGCCCCGTCGTCGAGCGGGCGGCCCAGCGGGTCGATCACCCGGCCCAGCAGGGCCTCGCCCACCGGAACCTCGAGCACGCCGCCCGTGTCGATCACCCGCTGCCCGGCCTCGATCGCGCTGGCGTCGTCGCAGATCACCACGTCGATCTCGCTGATCCCGAGGCTGTGGGCAAATCCGAGCTGTCCGCCCTCGAACCGGACCAGCGCGCCGAGCGCGATGTCGGGCAGGCCCGACACTTGCGCGATGCCGTCCGCCACGCGCTCAACCCGGCCGACGGCAAGCGACTCGGGGGCCAGTGGCGTGGCAGCGACGGCGGCGCGGCTCCGCGCCAGCCAGTCGGCGGCGGCATCGCGGTCAGCCATCTCGCGCGACCTCCTGCGCGATCCGTTCAAGGTCGGCACGGATCGAGTTGCGGACGATGGCGTGCGGCGTGTCGAGTTCCAGCCCGGCAATCAGGGTCGCGTCGGTCTCGAAGCGCAGCGCGACCGGGCGACCGAGAACGGCGGCGAGACGCTCCGACACCAACGCCTGCTCGTCACTGCCGAGCGGCCCTGCGGCGCACAGCACAGCGGGGCCGTCGCGGCCGATCCTGTCGCGCGTCATCTGTGGCAGCTTTGCCACCGCCGCCGCCAGTCCCTCGACAAAATCCCCCGTCCGCGCTCCGCCCGGCAGCCGCCCGAGCAACCGCTCGGTCATGTCGACGGCCAGCGCGGCGGCCTCGGCCTGCCAGTGCTGCGCCTCGGTCTCGCGCAGGCGCGACAGCTCGGCCTCGGTCTCGGCGCGCGCCTTTTCAGCGCTCTTCCGGGCCTCTGCCAGCATCGCGCGCTCCTGCTTCGCCGCCTCCTCCTGGGCGGCGGCAATCATATCCGCGCGCGCTGCGGCGACGGCGTCGCGCTCCTTCTGCGCTTGAGCCAGCGCCGCCTCGGCCTCTTTGCGCGCCGCCTCCGCCTGGTCGAGCGCGGCATGGGCCGTCGCCTGCCGCTCGGTGATGATCCGGCTCACCGGACGGAACAGGAAGCGGGCCAGCAGCCACACGAGCACCAGCGCGTTGACGGTCTGCAACAGAAAGGTCCACCAGTCGAAGGTCACGGGCGATCCTGTCAGACGAAGGGATTGGCGAAGAGGACCAGCAGCGCGATCACCAGCGTGTAGATCGCCATGGTCTCGATCATCGCGAGACCGACGAAGAGCGTCCGGCTGAGCGTGCCGGCGGCCTCGGGCTGGCGCGCGATCGCATCCATCGCCGCGGCCACCGCGCGGCCCTCGGCCAGCGCCGGGCCGATCGCTCCGAAGCTAACGGCCAGCGCTGCCGCGAGGATCGAGACGATTTCGATCAGGTTCCCTGTCATTGCGGAATTTCCTCTTTTTTTGAAGGTGCTGCGGGGCGGTCCTCGCCAACAGCGGCCCCGATGAAGACGGTGGCGAGCACCGCGAAGATGTAGGCCTGCACGGCGCCGGTGAGCAAATCGAGCGCCATGAGCGGGATGGGCACGAAGAGCCCGGCGAGCGAGAGCACGATGCCCACGACGAAGACCCCGCTCATCACGTTGCCGAAGAGCCGGACGACGAGCGAGAAGCTGCGGGTGATCTGCTCGACCACATTGAGCGGGATCATCACCCATGAGGGCTCGGCGAAGGTGGCGAGGTAGCCCTTCGCGCCGCGGATGCGGATGCCGAAATAGACAGTGGCGACCAGCACGATGGCGGCCAGCGCGGCATCGGTCTCGAGATGCACGGTGGGCGGCTCGAGCCCCGGGATCAGCGCACTCCAGTTCGCGACCAGCACGAAGAGGAAGATCGTCCCGATCAGCGGGCGGAAGGCGACGGGATCGCGCTGCATCGTATCGCGCAGCTGGTCATCGATCACCCCGACGAAAAGCTCGAGCACCGTCTGGGTCTTGCCCGGAAGCAGGCTCAGCCTGCGGGTTGCGAGGATGGCGAAAAGCGCGAGCCCCGCCATGATCGCCCAGGTCACCACCACAGGCTTGCTGATCCCGACAGGGCCGATCTGGAACAGCGTGTCGAGTTGCAGCGGGTTTTCCATCACCCGGCCTCCCGGCTGCGCCGCAGCACCACCGCGCGGCCGATCAGAAGCCCCAACGCCCCCGCGAGCAGCGGCGTCGCCCCGGCCCGGGCCAGCAGCACGAAGAGCCCGATCAGAAACGCGAAGCGCGCCAGCTGCAGCGTCAGCGCGCGCCAGACCGGCCCGCCCGAGAGATAGAGCGCCGACACCCGCCGCAGGCTGGAAAAGTGGAAGAGCCCCAATGCCAAGCCCGCCAGCAACGCGGCAAGGGCGATCGGGAGCGGATGTGCCTCGATCAGGCTGGTCATTGGCGGTGCATCCATTTCCAGGCGGCGTGCAGGCCGATGGCCGCGCCGATGAAGATTGCCGGGGCGGAAAAGAAGATCCCGGTGCCGAAGTGCCGGTCGGCCAGTCGGCCCAGCACAATCCCCAGCAGGATCGGCGTGACGATGGCCCAACCAAGGATGCCGATCTGCCCCATGCGGCTGCCGAAGGAGGGTTCGGGGGTCTCGCGGGCCAGCTTCTCACGGTGAGCAGAGCGGCGCGCGGCATCGGCAGTGTGATCGGTCTCTTCGTCCCTGTCCGCCGCCATCACGAGACCTCCCCGTCGCGGCCCGACAGGTGCGGGGGATGGTCGAAGGCGCCCGGCCGGTCGGGGCGCAGGTAGCGAATGATCTGGCGCACGGCGCGGGAATGCAGCCGGGTCTGCTCGATTCGCGCGCTGCGCTCGGACTCGCTGTCGCGCTCCCGCAGCTCGGCCACCCGCGCGACCAGCCCCGCGAGATCGTCGCCGAGCACCCCCTCGCGGCAAGAAATGGCAATCTCGGTTCCGCCCGAGACCGTCAGGACCCCCGCCCTGAGCGCGCAGAACCGCAGCCTGTCCTGCGCGTCGCGCCAGCGCACCACCGAGGCGGGAAGGACGGTGAGATAGTCGACATGTCCCGGCAGAATGCCGAAGCCGCCGCTCTCGTCCTCGGCTCGGAGTCCGCGGACGTCCGGCGCGTCGACCAGCGCCTCGAGCGGTGTGGTGATCCTCAGATGCAGCCCCCGGGTCATGCCGCCTGCCCCTTGCGCGCGGCCTCTTCCTTCGCCCGAGCCTCCTCGAAGGTGCCGACCATGTAGAGCGAGCCCTCGTCCCAGTCGTCGGCCTCGCCCGCGAGGATCGCCCTGCAGCCCGCCAGCGTGTCTGCGATCGCCACCGAGCGCCCCTCGATGCCGGTGAAGGCCTCGGTCACGGCGAAGGGCTGGGTGAGGAAGCGCTCCAAGCGCCGCGCGCGCTCGACCGCTTGGCGCTGCTCGCGGCCCAGTTCCTCGACCCCGAGCAGCGAGATCACGTCCTGCAGCTCACGGTAGTGCTCGATGGTCCGGCGCACCTGGTTGGCGATGCCGACATGCTCCTCGCCGAGCGCCAGCGGATCGAGCAGGATCGAGGTCGAGGCGATCGGGTCGACCGCCGGGTACATGCCATCGGCCGCCATGGCTCGGCTCAGCACCACAGTGCTGTCGACATGCGAGGCGATGGTGGTCACCGCCGGATCGGTGAAATCGTCGGCGGGCACGTAAACCGCCTCGATCGCGGTGATCGCGGCGCTGCCGCGCCCGGCGATGCGCTCCTGCAGCTCGGCGACCTCCGTGGCAAGCGTCGGCTGATAGCCCACGCGGCTGGCCATGCGGCCAAGCAGCCCCGAGACCTCGGAGCCCGCCTGCACGAAGCGAAAGACATTGTCCATGAGAAGCAGGACGTTGCGGTGCTGCTCGTCGCGGAAATGCTCGGCGATGGCAAGCGCGGACATAGGGACGCGCCAGCGCGCCCCAGGCGGCTCGTTCATCTGGCCGTAGACCAGCACGGTGCGCCCCAGCACCCCGGCGGCGGTCATGTCCGAGAGCATCTCGTGCCCCTCGCGCGAGCGCTCGCCGACCCCGCAGAAAACCGAGATGCCCTCGTAGCGCGCCACCATGGCGTGAATGAGTTCCATCACCAACACCGTCTTGCCGACCCCCGCCCCGCCGAACATCGCCGCCTTGCCGCCCTGCGAGAGCGGCGCCAGCAGGTCGACGACCTTGATCCCAGTGCGGAAGATATCGTGGTTGCCCGATTGCGCGACCAAGGGTGGCGGCGCGTTGTGGATCGGCCGCCGCGGCGTGTCCGCGGGCAGCGGGCCGCCGCGGTCGCCGATGCTGCCGGTGATGTCGAGCAAGCGGCCGAGCACCGCGTCGCCCACCGGCACCGAAACCGCCCCTCCCAGAGCCCGCACCAGAGCCCCGCGGCGCAGCCCGGTGGTCGGACGCAGCGCGATGGCCCGGGCCGTGCAGCTGTCGAGATGCGCCTGTACCTCGGCGACGAAGGGCGGCCCGTCACCCGCCGCGATCTCGACCGCGTCGGTGATCGCCGGCAGCGTGCCAGCCGGAAACAGTATGTCGAGCACCGCCCCGCGGATCGCGACGACTCGAGCACCGTCTTTCGCTGTCGGTTCCACTCACCCGCTCTCCCTCTGCGAGCCCCTGACGCCACGAGACTACTCGCTTCCGCGCGGCGCCACAGGATCCAGATCAAATTGCGGTTGTTCCCCCGACAACGCGCGCGCGGGGGCCTGTGCGGGCAAGCGGCACCTGGTCGTCTTGCAGGTCGAGTAGTCGCTCGGCGCGAGCCCGAGACAGGCCATCAGCTTCACAGGTGTCTCGAACCGCTGCACATCGCCGATCTTGGCCATGAAGGTGACGGCGCGGATCAGAGCGACGCCCCGCAGCGCCTCAAGCGCTTTCACTGCCGGCGCGAGAGTCCAGTCCGGCACCAGGGGCCTCGATGTGCCCGGAAAGACATGCGGTCTTACGTAGTTTCACGCGTCACAGGGGGACATGTTGAAGCCCTGAGCGCGGCGAAGGATCTCATACTTCAGGTGATGGTCATCGCCGCCAGCCTCTGCGGCGCAGAGACAGGCGAGGAACCCCGCTTTGATGCTATCTCTGCATGCCGCGGCGGTGTCCTTTTTTGAATAGATTGGCCGTTCTGCCGACAGAATAGAGTTGTGCCTTGCCTAAATGTGACTGGCATGACCCGCGGTCTCAGGACGAAAATAAGGCGATGCGGCTTTTTTGGGTGTCCGCCGACCAAAGCACTCCGGGTCTCGGTTCGGGCCTGCGTGGAGTACGCCGGACAGCCGGTCTGCTCGGGTCAAGCAGCGCTGCCCAAGTAGTTGATCACGGTCAGAAGGACTGCGGCGCCAGCAAAGAGTTCGAAAGCCTGTGCACGGAACCAACGACGGCTCTTCTGCTGTGCGGCGCGCTCGATTTCGATCTTGCTCATGGTGTTTCCCCTCCGCCCTGACTCGTTGGGCTTGCGATACTGGTTACAATCGAGCCTCACGCTGTTGTCGTCCGGCTCTGGAACCTGAATACCCTGCCGAGATCGCGGCGGGCAGTCCCGCGGCGGGCTAGCCACAGACGAAAAGGGACGCCCGGGATAGCGAGTTGGGCTCGAAACGCGCCCGGAGGGAGTTCGATCCTATCCCAAAGGAGGGGGTGGCAGTTCGCCCGGCCTCGACGGATGGCAGAACCTGGAGGGATCATGTATGTGTGAGCGGCGGGCTTCATGCATGCCGACCTGCCTTGCAGGGCGGAGTCATCTGTCCCTGTGGGGTCAAGGATCAGGAACCAAGACGTGTCTTTATTTTCCGTGTGTGGGGTCGCCGTGACTCCTGTGCCACTCCGTAAGCTTTGCGTGGCAGGCAGCCTCGTTCTGACGCTCGCCAGCTGTGGCGGGGGCGGCTCGGGCGGCGGGAGCGGAAGCGCTCCCGCGGGCAACGCGCCGGAAACCGGGACAGAGATCGACACCCCGGCTTTCGAGACCTATTCGACCGATCACAACGGCTACAGCCGCGTGCGTCTGCAAGCCGGAGACAGGCCCGGGGACGCCGCGATCCTTGCCAAGTTCGACGACGCGGACCCGGCTGACCCAAGCGGCTATCGCAATCTGATCGCCCAGACAGAGGCCCGTTACCTGGACACCATGACGATCGAGGTGATCGCGGAGGTTTCGGGCACGGGCGCAGAGGAACGGGTCAAACGCATCCTGCGTCTGACCGCGGATCAGGCGCCCTTCAACAACGTCGACGGCGACGGCAACCTGATCGCGTCAGGGCAATATTACTTCCGCGGCGGTGCGGAGGTCTACGCCAGCGTCGACGGCGGCGGCATGCAGCGCGGTATCGGTGACCTCGAGAATATGGTGGTCGACTTTGACAGCGAGACGGTGACGATCGACCTGCGCACCCCTTATGATCCCGGCGCCGGGTCGGAGATCGAGACCGCCATCCAGGCTTCGGACCTCTCGCTGAACGTGCTGACCGGTGCCTTTGGCGGGACCGTCGCGATGACCACGCGTTCGGCCGACACCGGCGAGATCCTCTCGTCGACGGGGCAGCTCCGGGGCAATCTCAACGGCGATGAAGAAGGGCTTTCCCGGCTCGTTGAGAATATGACGACCTCGGGCCTGTTCACCGTGGGGGGCGACAGCGATCGCTTCCAGGCGGACGGCGTCTTCTGGGGCAGCCAGCTCAACTATGAGGATTAAGCGCCGGTTCGCGGCGCTACTTCTGGGCGTTCTCGCTCTTGCACCGCAGACGGCTGGGGCACAAGCGACGAACCCCTCGCTCCGCGATCTGACGCAGTTGGTGACCTCCGAGAGGCTGCGGACCTATGCCTTGGCGCGTGGGCTCGCAGCGGGTGGACCCGACCTCGGGACCGCGCTCGACCTCAAACAGCTGCTGCGACGGCAAGGCTTCTACATGGATGAGACCGGCTGGCAACGGCTCGCCGCCGACCAGGCGCTTTATCCGCAGCTCAGCTACGTGCCGAACATGAATGGCGGCTCACCTCAGGAGAGTCTGGAATTCCGCGGGCTGACCTTTGATTTGCGCGACGATCTGGTGGCGCGGGGCGGGCTGGCGGTCGGCGCCACCTACGACGGGCTCCTGCGCTATGGCTGGGACAGCGGGCGGTACCTGCAGCTACAGGCGCAACTCGGCGGTCTCTATGCGCCGGGCCCCGACCTGGGCAGGACCCGCGCGAGACTCGCTCTTTGCTCGCGCAACCATCTGACCGACTGGCATTTCGTCGATCTGTGCCTGAACCATTACGAGGATCACCGCGACCTGCAGGACATCACGCGGGATGAGGCAACCGTCAGCGTCAGCACACTTTTCGAGCGCAGCGCGAGCCGCCATGAGGTCGGGCTGTCGCTGTCCCGGCGGAGCGACGAAGATCGGCTGCGCAGCCTCGCGGAGGTCGGGCTCGAGTCGGTCTGGGCCGGCTCGGCGACGCGGCTCTCGTTCGAATATGGCGCACCGACCGGGAACGAGACCGGCGCGCTGTTGACCGCGGCAGGCGAGATACGCTGGCCGGCGGCGGGTCAGGTGGTCGGGCTTGGCCTGTCGCTCTCGCGCTCGCCGAAGACGCTATTCCTGGGCGAGGATCGACGCGATGACAGCCTCGGCGTGACGGGGTTGCTCGCCATCGATGGCAGGCTGGTCCTGACGGCGGCCTATAGTCGGACCTGGTCGACAGTGAACTTCTTCGAGGATGAGGTGATCAGCTTCGGTGTGTCCTATAGCTTTCCCTGACGGGGCGGGACCCGGCCATGTCTTGGAGCGGGCAACAGGACAGGGCGCCGCTCCTGCGAGGGATCGAGACCTAGGCGGCGACGTAGTTGACGACACACAGCAGGATCACGGCGCCGATGATCAGCTCGAATGCCTGGGCGCGGAGCCAGCGGCGGGTTTTCTTCTGGGACTCGTGCTCGATTTCGAATTTGCTCATGTCACGCGTCCCTCTCAACCAATTCTCAACTCACGCTGCAAATTTGCAGTCTTTAATCTTGGGTTAACTAGATAGCCGCGGTTGCGGAGGAACGGCAGTCCCACGGCAGGTTAGGTCTTGGCGCGTTGGGGGGCAGGGGTAGTCCGAACGGCGTGTCCCGGCCTATCCGATCGGATAGGTCCGCCAAGCTGAGGGTAAGTCTCGGCCTGTGGATCAGCGCAGCGCGTCGGAGAGCGCACGGCGCGAGGCGGGCGTGGCCATCTGGTCGTGGAGCCTTTGGAATTCGATCCGGGCCTGCGCTTTCTGCCCGGAGTTCAGGTAGGCATAGCCCCGCAGGAGCGCGAGATCGCGGCGCACCACGCCCGTGACGCGTTCGAGCTCGTCAAAATAGGCGATGGCACGCCTAAAGTCCCGGCGGTTGTAGGCGGCGACCCCGCGCTTATCGAGGATCTGGCTTTCGATCTCGAGCCGTTGCTCGGCGGTGAAATGCGTGCCGGCGGCGACGGCCGCGGCCTCATCCACCATGTTGAGCCGCAGCATGACGAGCGCCTGACCATAGCTGGCATCGCGACGGGTCTGGGGGCTCCGCGCGCTGCTGGCGGCAGCCTTGAAATCCGCGAGCGCCTGCATGGGACGGTCCGCATTGAGGGCGCACCATCCGCGCTGCGCGACGGTCTCCGCGTCACGCGCGCTGGCGGACTCGGCGAGGCAGCTTGCCCAGTCGCCGCGTTGCGCGGCGCTTCGAGCGCCCGAGAGCGACGCGGGAGCCGTGGTGGTCTGGGCGCTGCTTGCCGGTCTTTGCAGGCTGGCCGCACGCTGAGGCCGGCCGACGGGGCGCAGGCTGACTGCAGGTGAGGAGCCTGTCGCAGGGCCGATTTCCACGGTGCTCAGGGGATCAAGGGGAGACGTCGCGGGCGCGATCTGTCCCTGCGCCAGCATTCCGGCACGAAGCCGGTCTTCGACCGAGGTCAGCCGGTCCGCCGTGGCCGGGGACTGGCTGCGCGCAAGATCGGCAAGTCGTGCAAGCTGGTCGAGTGTGGCGACATCCGCCGATTTCTCGAGTGTGGCCACCAGGGCGTCGGGATCGGTGCAACTGCGCGCGATCCCGGTGTACACCCCGAGCGCGGCGGTCACGTCGCCAATCGACTGGTATTGCTCGGCCAGCAGCCAGGCGTTGTTGACCCGCTCGCAGCGCAAGAGGGCGGGATTGGCGCGGGCAACGCGGATCGCGACGTCGGCATTGTTCCCCGACACGGCTTCGTCAAAGCTGGCCTGTGCCTCGGAAAGCGCGAGGGTCTCTAGCAGGTCCGCGGAGGGCGCCCAATTGGGATATTCGCGGCTGATCTCGGCGATCGTGCCGCGGGCGCCTTCGAACTGCCCGGCGTCGACCTGGCGATAGATGCGGTCGATCATCTCGCCGGGCACGCTGCGTTCGATCTGGCCAAGATCGTCCGGCACGACCCAATCGGGGTATTGCAACTGCAGCCGCCGGATCTCTGAATTGACCGCCTGCTGGTTGCTCTCGGACATGTAGAAACGCAGCGCCTGGAGGTCCGCGTCGCTCGGCGTTTGCGCCAGGGCGGCTCCGCCGACCAGGCAACACGCAACCGCGAGCGGGAGTCCCATGTGTCTAAGCAGGGTCATATCGGGATACACATCGGCGAAGCTTCGATCTGGGCGATCATCGTAAAGAGCTGCAGCGTGCCCGGATAGTAGGGCGAACTGCTCGAGAAGGGCGGGATCTGCGAGCCCACGCTCTGGCGCACCGTGCAAGCGGCGAGCGCGGAGATCGCCCTGTAGCCGGGGTCGTTGCTGGTGGAAAGCGCGCGGCCGGTCTCTCGGTCGATGACCGTGGCGACAACGCCCGCGGCGAGCCGCTCCTGTGCCTCGGCGTAGCGCAGCACCGCCGGGTGGTCTTTCAGCCCGGACCAGATCAGGTAGAGCGGCAGACGCATGGCTTCGTAGCCGGCATCGAACGAATAGCCCTCGGCGGCGCGGACCCCGCTTGGGGTCACCTCTACCCAGTCTGGAACGACACCGTCCTGTGCGAGCGTCCTTGCCAATTCGACGGACCCGCGGGCGGCCTGCGCGAGGATCGGGGCATCGAACTCGGTGGCCAGTTCGGTCATCGCGAGCGGCATCGCGTAGCAGGGATTGTAGATGAACCCCGCGTCGGTCCTGAAGCCTTCGGCGCCGGGGATGAGCAGCGGATCATGGTCGTCACCGCCGGGGTGCCGCGCGATGCAGGAGGCGACGATGTCCGAGACGATGAGCTTGGCGCTTTGGCGGTAGTCGGGGATGTTGAAGCGCCGCGCCGCGCGCAGCAGAGCCCAGGCCCGGAAGAGATCCCCATCGCTGGCGTTGTTGAGATCCGGCACCTTGACCGGCTCGTCCGGGAACCAGCGCCAGGCCATCAGGTTGTCGGAACGGATGGCAAGGTTCAGACGCGTCCAGGTCTCCATGCGTTCGAAGGCGCGCTGGTCGCCCAATGTCGCGGCAAGCAGCAGGCCGTAGCCCTGTCCTTCGGAATGGCTGGAATTGCGCTGGAATTGGTCGATGACCCGTCCGGTTGCATCGAGATTTGCAGTGCGCCAGGCGAGCCAGACGTCCTGCAGGTTGGCTTCCAGCCCGAGCGTCTGGGCCGAGGTTGCCGCGCCGGTGCCAATCAGGCCAGCCAGAGCCGCCATTCCCGAAAGCAAACTGCGCCGGTTCATTTCTTTCTCCGTCGGCTCGCGACCAGGAGCCCCATCGCAGACAGTGCGCATCCTATGGCGAGCAGGAAAAGGGGGGCAATGTACCTTCCCGGCGAAAGTGTTACATAGTTGCCGACAACTGCGCGTGCGTTCGAGATGGTGAGAGGTTCCTGCAGGCTGAGCGGGCGGCTGGCCGATCTCCAGACCTGCCAGGTGCCGTCGAATCCGAACAGCGAGACCTGTCCCTTGGGGCCTTCGGACTTTTGGTGCATGTCGACCAGCGAGGCAACGAGGCGCTCGTAATCGGTGTTGGGACGGACAATCAACCAGAGATCCTCGGGTGTCTCCATGCTGGGCTGAACGAGCATGGCCTCGGCGGAGCGGCCGAGCAGCCAGCTGTCGAGATCGGACTCCGGGCCGCGCCAGAGCGATATGATCTTGCCCCGCAATTCCCGCAGGCTGTCGGTGGCCTTGTGCCGGTCGAGAAAGAGCGTCCACCAGCCGCGCGAGTCAACCTTCGCCCAGGGATCGACGACCTGTCCCGTGGTGGTGGGCGGCGAGAGCAGGACCTCTTCGAGCTCGGCCACGTTCTTGCTGACGATGTCGCCGGGGATCATCGAAAGATCGGCAGGGATGCCGATCTTGATCGAACCGGTGCGTGGAGGTTGACCCTGCTCGACAGCGGCGGCCGTCTCATCCGAGACGTAGATCGACGAAATCTGGGCGAGCATCCCGAGCGGCAGCGTCCGCTGCGCCGCTTCGCTCATCGAGATGCGGGAGACATCGAGCGAGGCCAGGCTCCGGTCGATGCGCGGCAGCACCATGCGCGGGCTCTCCGGGACCGTCAGGCTGGTCGTGTCGAAGATCTGGAAGACAGGGGCGGGCTGCGGCGCGCAGGCGGCATCCGCCGGCTCACCCGGGACGAGCGCCTCGAAGGACACCTCGTTCACGCCCGGCTGCAGCTGGTTTGCCGCGAAGGGGATAAGCAGCGGATCGAGGCGGCGCCCGGCCTGATTCACATCGTCCAGTGGCAGCAGTCGGATGGTCTCGTCGTTGATCTTCACCAGCAGCAGCGCGCCTTTCGGCAAATCCCTGACGAACGCGTAGTCAAGGCGCAGTTGCGCGCGCTGCGACGCCAGAACCAGCCAGTCCCACGGCAGGCGGAACGGGACCGCCTGGCGGATGTAGTGCCCGCGACCCTCGAGCGTGCTCACCCCGAGTTCGGACAGCGGCTGTCTTTTTCCGGGGACGACCTCCGGCACCGATGTGCCCGCTGGCATCGGGCCGAGCGCGCGTGCCAGCAGCGCCTCGGATGCTTGCGCCTGCCCATTGTTGGTGAGCAGGACGATGGCGCCGTCTCCGCCGCGCTGAAACCGCGGCAGGTCGGGAACGGAGTATTGCTCGGGAAGCGCGGTGACACGGGCGAGTTGAGGGCTTTGCTCCGTGACCCTGTAGTAATCGTCGACCGTGATCTCGGGCGGCAGGCCTTCGTACAGGCTTTCGATGCGCGCGACGTGGGGTGAAGCGTTCAACACCTGTGCGTAGCTGTCACTCGCGAGCGAGAAGGTCTTTCCCTGCGCGAGTTGTGCGGAAGTGGCGGCGATGAAGCTCAGCGGGTCGAGACCAAGCTCCGTGCGCGGCACCGTGATCCCGCTCTGATACGCGATGATGTCGGTCCAGAGCCCAAATGAAGCGTCCGGGCCGCAGAACACGCGGTGAACCTGCTCGAGGCGGACCTCCACCAGGTTGCGGCCCGCGGTCAACAGCCCATCCGGCACCGGAAGCAACATGGTGCCGGCTGCGGAGAAATTCTCGAGCACGACGCTGCCGATCTTGGTGCCGTTGACGAGGACCGTGGCATGCGAGCGATCCGGAAGAAGGTTGATCGAGCTCAGCGTGGTAATCGCGAGAGAGGCCCCGTCGATCGCGCGGGGCAGAAAGAGCCAGAAATCTTCTTCGGGATATTCGCCCTGCAGGCGGTGGCCGGCGGTCTCTCCCCCCTGCGGGCTGCGCGGGCGCAGCGGCAAGAGCACGTCGCTCTCCTGCGCCCCCTCTGACGAGGGCTGTACGTCGGGCACGGACCATTGCCGCTCCGAGGGCAGGACCCGCGTTTCGGGCTTGGGCTCGGCAGGCGCGACGCGCGGTTCCGAGGCCGGCGGAAAATCCTCGATTTCGATTTGTTGTGCGGCGCTCCACGAGGTCTGCAGCGCGAGCGCGGGGAGGAGCGCCAGGATCAGGGGTTTGATCGTGTGCATGGGCTCAATCCTCGATCCTGAGGTAGCCGTCGGCCTGCGGGATACTGGCCTGGGGGACATTTGTCTCGGCAACCAGGACAGGATTTGGCTGGGTCCCCTTCGTGGCGCCGGTGAAGGCATCCTCGAACAGGGTGTCATCCGCCTCTGGCCGGCCGCTGCGCAGGGTCAGCTCGCGGGCAAAGTCGAAGATGGACTGCGGAATCGAGATCGCGCTCTTGGCCAGAACGTAGAGCAGCCCCGCAACCAGCGTGCTGCTCTGCGAATGGAACTTGCGGAAGAACTGCCACCTGCGGCTATCACCGTAAACGACATGCGCGGTCAGCTGCGCGGCCTGAACCATGTGCTCGGGCGCGACGCTGAGCTCGATCACGGTGCCCTCCACTCCCGAGCGCACCTCGGAGATGGTCATCGGCAGAGCGGTTTCGAGGTCGGGTGCCTTGGGCAGGGTGGGGACAAGCGCGACTGTCGCTCCGGGATGTTCGGCGGTCCAGGCTTCTTGCGTGCCGTCCTTGAGCTGCAACTGGAACCTCTCGGGGCTGGCGGACAGGATCGTGACGTCCTGCGCCTCGCGGTCGGCCTCGGAGGTCGGCGCGAGCAGGGTGATCTGCCCGGGGGTCGACACCGCGGTGCGCGGGCGGATCAGGCGGCGGGGGCGCTCGAAGACGGCGCGCAGGGCATAGGCCGCCAGCACGAAATTGTAGAGCGCCCAAGCGCCGACGATCTGCACGACCGACCGGTCCCCGGGGAAGGCGTACCAGCGGTAGGCCCCGGCGGCGAGGCCCGCGAGCAGCAGTGCGACGAGCAGCGTGAGCGGCCGGTAGATGGGCGACAGGAAGGCGTGTTCGAGACTGCCGTCCTTTGCGGTCACCTTGAACGAGGCGCCACGCGGGCGCAGCACGGTTTCGACCAGCGCCTTGAGGATATAGGGGGTCTGCGCGATCTCGTAGACTTCCGAGATCTGCGGCCAGCGTACCTCGGAGAAAAGCGCGTTCTGCACCATGAAGCCGATCAGCAGGTAGGGCAGGATGTAAACGAAGACCTCCTCGGGATCGACGACGAAGATCTCGAGACCAAAGAAGAGATAGAGCAGGGGGCTGAGCAGGAAGATCGTGCGGATCAGCGGAAACAGCCAGAAGCTCATCGAGTTGAGATAGCAAAGCCGCTGCGCCATGGTGAGGCCGCTGCGGAAAATGGGGTTCTTGAGGATCAGCATCTGAAGCATGCCAGTCGCCCAACGGCCGCGCTGCTGAATGAAAGAGGCAAAGGTCTCGGGCTGCAGCCCGGCGATCATGGCGTGGTCGAGGTACAGGCTCTCCCAGCCGCGCGCATGGATGTCGAGCGCGGTTTCCGCGTCTTCGGTGATGGTCTCGCCCGAGATGCCGCCGACCTCGTCGAGCGCCTTGCGGCGCAGCAGCGCCGCCGATCCGCAGAAGAACGCCCCGCCCAGCCGGTCGAGCCCGCGGTGGATCTCGGAATAGAACATCTCGTTTTCGGACGGGCAGTTCTCGGGCAGCGCGAGGTTGCGCTCGATCGGGTCGCGGTTGGTGAAGAAGTGGGGGGTCTGCACAAGGAAAAGCCGTGGCCGTTCGGCGAAATATCCCACGGTCCGGGCCAGGAAGTCCGGCGTGGGCACGTGGTCGGCATCGAGGATGAGAACCAGCTCCCCGCTGACCTTCTGCAAGGCCGCGTTGAGATTGCCGGCCTTTGCGTGCTCGTTCCGGGCGCGCGTGGTGTAGACCACGCCAAGCTCATCGCAGAGCGCCTGAAGCCTCGCCCGGCGCGCCAGCGCCCGCTCGGAAATGGCAGGGTCGGAATGGGTGCAGCGCTGGTCGGTGCCGCCATCGTCGCAGAGCACGACGGTCTTTCGGTCTTCGGGGTAGTTCACCCGCTTGGCCGCCGCCAGCGTGACCGCCAGAAGCTCGGGGCTCTCGTCGTAGCTCGGCACGAGGATGTCGACGGTCGGAACATCGCTCAGCCTGATCGGCTCCGGCCGCGGATGGGTGACCGGGTCGGCAGTGATCAGCGCGGTGAGAAAGAACAGGCCGACGGTGAAGGTTTCGGCCCCGAAGAGCACCAGCGCGGCGATCAGCGAGACCGGGTCATCCAGCGATGGCAGCGTCTCGAAGGCACGCCACAGCCAGTAGCGCAGCACAAAGACCCCGGCGATCGACATCACGACGAAGCGGACCGAAATCCGCGTTCCCACGAACGGCTTGAGACCATAGATGAGCACACAGGCCACCAATGCCAAAAGGCCCTGCGTGCTGACGGAGATCGGCACCGACGCGAGGAAGAGGAGAGGGACGGCGAGGACCGTCCAGACCCCGAACAGCAAGAGCGAGGTGGCGGATTGTGCGCTTGATGACGATTTCATGGGAGGGGACCCGCCAGAGGTGAGAGCATTTGAGGCGCGGCGGCGGGCTCGGTGGTGATCGCGGCAAAGCCGACGGCCTCCGGCCCGATCGGTGCCAGTGCCGCCTCTTCGCTGCCGTGGATGCAATTGCGCAGCATCATGTCCATTGCCGCGGTGCCCGACAACAGGGTGCGCGCGGTCGCATCAAGGCGGCGGAAGGCGAGGACGCAGTTGAGCCCCGCATGGTTGCTCCAACTCGCCCAACTCAGGATGCCAAGAGCATCGGTGGTGGTTCTGAACGCGAGGTCCTCGAACCGTTCGAACGGGTAGGGCGTGCCTTCGGCAGAGGCCAGCAATTCGGTCGGACGGAACCTTCCTCCGACGGAAAGCGGCGACGCTTCCGAGTGAAGAAGGATGAAATTCTCGCCCCGCAGGGCCGTGCGGTTGGGCAGCAGGATGCGCTGCTCGGTCACGAAACGAAATCTGCGTTCCAGAACGAGTTGGGCCTCGGGGACCCGGATCCATGCGCTCGACAGCGGCTGCTGTACGTAAGGCGCCCCGTCAAGTCGCGCCTGGAACTCCGTGTAGGTCAGAGGGAAGCTCCCGCAGGCGGCAAGCATGATCGCCAGTAGGCCCGGCACCAAAACGCGCGCAAGCCGAATGGGCAAACGTGCCTCCTTCCTGCTCCAATGCTGGGTCACTGTAACACCGCACCTTGCCTCAAACTGAGGCCATACCTGACCGAAGTGGAGCCCAAAAGCCATAGGCGAAGACTTGCCGAGGTCTTGAGTGTTGATTTTGACCCATCACGGCACCGGGGGGGCCGCCGGGGAGGGACGACCTTACATTGTGCCGCGCGGCGCATGTTTGGGTCAGGATATGCGTCCCCCCTCGTTTTCGCGCTGCTGCGGCCGCGTTGCCCCCGAAATGGAGACAGCCGTTTCGTGTTTCGAGCATATGGCTGCGAAGCGTCAGCCGGTCGAGGAGCGCGTTGGCCCTCTTGGCGTCACCGAACGCGCTGGCCCGCACACTGAGGCTGAGGTTCGCTGTGAACTCACGCCGAAGCGCAAAGTCTGATTTCCTGTTTTGCGTCAATCGGTTCCGGATATCCACGAGCTGAGACTCGAAGACTTCGGCAGGCGTTCTGCAGCCTACCGCTGAGTGACCTGTGGAAGTTCGTTGTTATCGCATTTTTTGGGACGGCTGGGATAACGCTGATCACCCAGGCCTTCCGAATGACGCCCGCGGTTGTCGTTGCGCCTCTCGACTATACGGCTCTGATCTGGGCAACATTGGCTGGATGGCTCGTTTGGAACGAAATCCCGGAAATGCCCGTACAGGCGCGCCGGACCCTCGACAGCCATTCGCTCCATCCTACCGAACGCGCCGTTCCTCAATCGGCGGTAGGAACCAAACGGCAAGTCCCGCCAGCGGCAGGAAGGCACAAAGCCTATAGACCGCCTCGACCCCGTAGCTGTCCGCCAGGATGCCGAGCAGCGCTGCCGCGATCCCTCCGAGGCCGAAGTTCAGGCCGTAGAAGAGTCCTCCGATCAGCCCGATGCGGTTCGGCAGCAGGTCCATCGCGTAGATCAGGATCGAGGCAAAGGCGCTGGCCATGATCAGGTTGATCGCGATCGTCAGCACTCCGGTCCAAAACAGGTCGGCGTAAGGCAGGATCAGGGTCAGAGGCAGCGGCCCCAGCACCGAGATCCAGATGATCTGTCGCCGTCCGATTGCATCGCCGACGATGCCGCCGATCAGCACGCCCACGGCGGCGGCCATGAGGAAGAGGAACAGCATCATCTGCGAGGCGGGAATCGACAGGCCGAACTTCTCGATGAGGTAGAAGGTGTAGAAGGACCGGAAGCTCTCGCCATAAGTGTTCTTGGTGAACATCAGGAAGGTGAGGACGATCAATCCCAAAGCGACCGTCGCGGCACTCCGCTTCGATGCGGGGGCTTCGGCCAGCCTGCGGGCAGAACGGTGGGTGAACTCTGCCCGGATCCGGTGCTGCTGGCTGCCGATCCAGGTCAGGATCAGCATCGCGAGCAGCGCGAGCACCGCAAACCAAGCGAGGCTCGGCTGCCCCCAAGGCACGATGATCAGCGCGGCAAGGACCGGCCCGAGCGCGCCGCCCGCCTGACCTCCAACCTGAAAGATCCCCTGCGCCAGCCCCTGCCGGTCGCCCGCGGCATAGCGTGCCGTCCGGGTCGCCTCCGGGTGAAAGATCGAGGAGCCGATGCCGATCAGCGCGACCGCTACAAGGATGCCGCCATAGCTTCCCGCGAAAGCGAGGCAGATCAGCCCCGACAGGGTGAAGGCCATGCCGACGACCGGCGAATAGGGCGCGGGATACCGGTCCGTCACCATCCCCATGACCGGCTGAAGCAATGATCCGGCGATCTGGAAGGTCATCGTGATCAGCCCGATCTGCACGAAGTCGAGGCCGTAAGCCTCTTTCAGGATCGGATAGGCCGCCGGGATCAGCGACTGCATCAGGTCGTTCAGAAGATGCGTCGCGCCGAGCGCGGTCAGGACGACAAGGTAAGTGCGGGCGGGCGTGGTGGTGGTCAAGGCATCCGCCCTTCCTGTGGGTCCTAGTAGGCCCCATGAACTACGCCTCGGTGAGGATGGCAACAGGTGAAGGCTCGCCGTACGCGAATTCACGGTTTGCCAGCTCGGTGCCCACTCCCAAGGTGAAGACTCGCGTCCGCGTGATCCTAGAACGCTCCGAGCCGTCGAAGCTATTCCCAGTCCAGGAGGACACGCGCGCTGACATCTGTTGAAACCATGCTGTCAGTTCATATGATCTTTACTATAGGTTCATATGGACTATATTCGAACCAAAGGAGATCGAGATGCACGTCATCGCCAAGACCCGGGAACCTGCACAGATCAACGCCGTCGCCCTCAAGGCCTACGCGCGCATCGCCGATGCCTGGGCGCTGAGCGTGAAGGAGGCGGCGGGCCTTGCGGACATGTCGGAAAGCACCTGGAAGCGCGCCCGGAAACCCGATTTCGCAGGCGAGCTGACCAAGGACCAGCTGCTGCGGCTCAGCGCGGTGATCGGCATCTACAAGTCCCTCGAACTCTATTTCTCGGATCCGCTCGCGCGGAGCTGGTTCACCCGGCCGAACGCCGGCCCGCTCTTCGGCGGCAGCCGGCCGATCGATGCCGCAGTCGAGGGCGGCTTGCCGCAGATCCTCGCGATCCGCACCTACCTCGACGCGCTGCGGGGTGGCGCGTGAAACAGACCGAGATCTCGGATCGCGGCCTCGTGCGCCTCCTGCCCGCCACCTACCACAAGCCGCCCGCGCTGCGCGGCCTCGTGGACAGCGACGACGAACTCGAGATCCTCGCCGAGATTGAGGGGCTGACCAGCGGCCGCCTTCAGGCCGAGCGGGGCAGGAACCCGCATATCGACCCGCGCGAGCTTGCCTGGCGCCGCCGCAGCCACGACCTGCGCATCTATGGAGAGACCCATGTCAACGCGGCCTTCACCTATACGCGGGCGGGTGGCAATCGCTTCAACTCCGAGGAGCGCGGGGCCTGGTACTGCGCTTGGGACGTCATGGTCTCGGTCAGCGAGGTCGCGTGGCACCGGACACGGGAACTCGGCTACATCGGCTGTTTCGAGGACAGCGCCCGCTACGTCGAGATGCTGGCGGATTTCATCGGCACCTTCGATGACATCACCGACGATCCGGGCCATCCTGCGCTGCGCCCCGAACCGGAGATCGGATACCCCGAGGGCCAGAGCCTCGCCCAGCACCTGCGGCGCGAAGGCTCGCGGGGGCTGATCTACCCCTCGGTTCGCGCGCCCGTGCCGGGGGGCAATTGCCTCGTGTGCTTCGAGCCCCGCGCCATACAGAACGTCCGCCCGGGGGCGTCCTGGGACCTCGTCTGGGAGGGCTCGCCCGACTATTCGGTCGTCGCGGTGACCTGACCCCCCATCGGGGCTGATCCCGTTACTTGCCCGATCCAGAGTTCCAAATTCGGGTGTGAGAAAGTGGATTTTCCTTATGCGCCGCGCAATCTGCTGGAGAATGCCGTGAAATACGGGGGCAGCGCGGAGGTCGATTTCCGCAAGACGCGAGACATGGTCCACGTCATCATCCGCGCCCCCGGCCCCGGCATCCCGGACCATCTGCTCGATGAGGTATTCCGACCTTTCTACCGCATCGATGCGGCACGCGGTGCTGCGCAGGGCAGCGTTGGTCCGGGACTGTCCATCGTCCGCGCCGACGCCCATGAACGCAGCCAAGGCCAGACGCGGTCAGCCTTGGTTTGCCATGTTGTTCAGCCGTCTTGATCGATCCGCTTACGGTAGTGTGCCAACGGGTATCTTTCGAGGAGGCTTTGCGCCGCTTCAAACCCGCCTTGGACGTTGCTGCGATTAAGTGTGCGGCAGACGGAGAATGCAGGGCACTTTTGTCACGTCGATCGGCGCATTGGCGAGGTCACCCATCCGCGCCACCAATGCCGCGATGAGGCTCGGAACATCCTGCTCGACCATGCCGACATTCTGCGGCAGCAAAGCGCCGAAAGGATCGTAGTCGAAGCTGCCGTAGCGCATTCCGGCGGCCTCGGCCGGCGGCAGCGACTGCATCCATTGCACCACGCCTTCGAGGGTGATGGTCGAATTCACGAAGATACCCCGGGCGCGCGCTGGCATCCTTTCCAAGACCGCGCGCGCCTTCTCGGGGGCGTAGCCCGGCATCAGGACGTTGCCTTCGGGTACCTCGATCCCGCGCGCTGCGTGGGCGTCGAGGAAGCCGCGCCGCCGTTCCTTGGTGTTGTGATCATCGAGGCGGCCACCGATGAAGACCAGCGGCGCCCTGGACCCCAGGTCTCGCTCGCAAGCGTCGAGGATGACGTTCGTGAGATCCAGGGCACCAGAGTAGCTGTCGGAAATGATCGACGGCGCGCGGCCGCCCGGCAGATCGAGGTTGATCGTCGCGACCCCATTGGCAGCGCAAAGCTCGGCGATATGGTCAGGATTTGTTGCGCCACAGGCCACCAGGCAATCGACCTGGTAGGATAGCAGACCGCGCGCCGCCTCGACCTCAAGATCGGGGTCGCGCTGCGTGCAGGTGATGACGGGAAAGAGACCTTCGGCGCGTGCGGCCTCCTCGAAGCGCTCCGCGATCGCGCCGAAGAAGCGGTTGTCGTATTTCGGGATGATCATGCCGACGATGTTGGATTTCTCGCGGCGCAAGACACTGGCCTGGATGTTGAGCGCGTAGCCATTTTCCTCGGCAGCGCTCAGCACGCGATCGGCGAGCTTCTGGCTGATTCTGCGCTTCTTCCATGATCCGTTGAGCACGGAGGAGACGGCGGTAGGAGAGGTGCCGACGATCCTGGCCAAATCGTAGATCGTTGTCCGCTTTGAGGAAATTCCGTCACCGGCCGTCATGAGAGTGCCTCTCGCAAAGAGTGTTCATTCAGCGATCTTGACAGGATCGAAGGTCGAGAGCAATTATGCTCTATCGGTTGAGCATCGCAATAATATCATGCTCGTCCGATAGAGCGTCCAAAGATGGCGCGCTGGGAGGAGGAACTTGTTCTGGGTGCTGCCGGGCCGCTTGTCCGGAGGACTCCCTTCTTGTGCGCTGCCCGCAGGGCCGGTCTGACATGACAGGAGGAGTAACATGACCCAGACCCGTTTTCTCGCCGCATCCGCGCTGGCGATCGCATCCGCGACCATGGCGCATGCAGAGGCGACCGTCGCCTTTCTGATGCCCGATCAGGCATCCACCCGTTACGAACAGCACGACTATCCCGGCTTCAAGGCCGCCATGGACAAGCTCTGCCCCGACTGCACGGTGATCTACCAGAATGCCAACGCCGACGTGGCCCTGCAGCAGCAGCAGTTCAACTCGGTGATCGCCCAGGGCGCGAAAGTCGTCGTGCTCGATCCGGTCGACAGTTCCGCCGCAGCGGCACTGGTGCAGATCGCGCACTCCCAAGACGTCAAGGTCGTGGCCTATGACCGGCCGATCCCCGATGTGCCGGCGGATTTCTACGTGTCCTTCGACAACGAGGGCATCGGTCGGGCCATTGCGCAATCCCTGGTCGACCACCTCAAGGCGTCGGGCGTCGCCGAGGGCGAAGGCGTGCTGCAGATCAACGGCTCGCCCACCGACGCCGCTGCCGGGCTGATCCGCGATGGCATCGACTCCGCGCTCGACAATTCCGCCTACAAGACGCTTTCCGAATTCGACACCCCGGACTGGGCCCCGCCGAAGGCGCAGGAGTGGGCGGCCGGCCAGATCACCCGCTTCGGCCCTGAAATCAAGGGCATCGTGGCCGCCAACGATGGCACTGCTGGCGGCGCGATCGCGGCGATGAAAGCGGCCGGCGTCGATCCGCTGCCGCCTGTGACCGGCAATGACGCCACCATCGCAGCGCTGCAGCTCATCATCGCGGGCGACCAGTACAACACGATCTCCAAGCCCTCGGAGATCGTCGCTGAGGCAGCGGCAGAAGTGGCGATGAAGCTTGTCAACGGCGAAGAGCCGGAGGCCACCACAACGCTCTACGACACGCCCTCGCAGCTGTTCGTCCCGGCGGTCGTAACGCAGGAGAACATCAAGTCCGAGATTTTCGACAAGGGAATCCAGACCGCTTCCGAGGTCTGCACCGGCGAATACGCCGACCCCTGCGCCGAGCTGGGCATCGAGTAATCTCCGGTCAGGAGATCGCCGGGGGCAGCACGTTGCCCCCGGTAAAACAGGGAGGAGAAAACATGGAACAGGGTGAACTGATCCTGAAACTGCGCGGCGTGTCGAAGCAGTTCGGCGCGGTGACCGCGCTCAAGGACATCGAGCTGGATGTGCATGCAGGCGAGGTCGTCGCCCTGGTCGGCGACAACGGCGCAGGCAAGTCGACGCTGGTCAAGACGCTCGCGGGCGTGCACCAGCCGACCTCCGGAACCATCGAGTGGTGCGGCACGCCCGTCAGTCTCGACAGCCCCGGCACCGCGCTCGCGCTTGGCATCGCCACCGTTTTCCAGGATCTGGCGCTGTGCGAAAACCTCGATGTGGTTGCCAACCTCTTCCTGGGTCACGAGCTGAACCGTTGGGCGTTGGATGAAGTCGAAATGGAGGTTCGCGCCTGGACACTTTTGCAGGAGCTTGCCGCCCGCATTCCTTCGGTCCGTGAGCCGATCGCCTCGCTCTCGGGCGGCCAGCGCCAGACCGTGGCCATTGCCCGTTCGCTGCTGCTCGATCCCAAGATCATCATGCTGGACGAGCCGACCGCCGCGCTTGGCGTCGCGCAGACCGCCGAGGTTCTGAACCTCATCGAGCGCGTCCGGGAGCGCGGGCATGGCGTTATCCTCATTTCGCACAACATGGAGGATGTGCGCGCCGTTGCCGACCGGATCGTCGTCCTGCGCCTCGGCCAGAACAACGGCGTGTTCACCGCCGAAACCTCTCATCAGGAACTGGTCGCCGCGATCACCGGCGCCTCTGAAAACTCGGTCTCTCGCCGCCTGGCCCGCAAGCAAGGAGAAGTCGCATGAGCGGCGCCCAACTCGACCGCGCCGATACGCGCGTCCGCCATGACGAAGGTCTCTCCGGTGCGCTGCGTGCCTTCTTCGACCGCGTCCGATCCGGCGACCTCGGAATGCTGCCAGTCTTCATCGGCCTGCTGCTGATCACACTGGTGTTCTCGTCCCTGAACCCGGTGTTTCTTGCGCCGAACAACCTCGTGAACCTGCTGTTCGACGCCGCCGCTATCGGCCTGATCTCGCTTGGTGTCGTCTGCGTGCTGCTGCTGGGCGAAATCGACCTCTCGATCGGCTCGATGTCCGGCCTGTCCTCGGCGTTGGTCGGTGTTCTCTGGGTGAACTCGGGCCTGCCGATGATGCTCGCCATCCTCGGGGCGGTCCTTGCAGGTGCGGCCGTGGGCTTCGTCTATGGCTTTCTGCGCAATAAGTTCGAGATGCCGTCCTTTGTCGCCACGCTCTCAGGGCTGCTGGCATTGCTTGGCCTGCAACTCTACCTGCTGGGGGCCACGGGCTCGATCAACCTGCCCTATACTTCGCCGCTGGTGAAATTCGGCCAGATCCTCATCATGCCCGCGTGGCTGTCCTATCTCGCGGCGATCCTGCCGGGCGTATTGATGGTCTTTTCGGGGCTGAAGACGATGAATCGCCGGCGTGACGCCAACCTCTCCAGCCCGGGACTGTCGGTGCTGCTGGTGAAGGCCGGCGTGCTCTCCGTGGCTCTCATCGGCTGCGTCGCCTATCTCGAGCAGGGTCGCGGCGTGCCCTACATGTTCGGTGTCTTCACCCTCTTCGTCGTCGCGCTCGACTATGCGCTGCGCCGCACGCAGTGGGGGCGCTCCATGTTCGCCGTGGGTGGCAATGCGGAGGCCGCGCGCCGCTCTGGCATCCCGGTGAAGAAGATCCGCCTTTCGGCCTTCATGCTCTGTTCGTCGCTGGCGGCTCTTGGGGGCGTCTTCGCGGCCTCCCGCCTCGCCTCCGCCTCGCAACAGGCCGGCACGGGCGACGTGAACCTGAACGCGATCGCCGCGGCGGTCATCGGGGGCACCTCGCTCTTCGGCGGCCGTGGCTCCGCCTGGTCGGCGCTGCTCGGGATCATCGTGATCCAGGCCATTTCCAACGGTCTCACACTGCTGAACCTTTCCTCGAGCCTTCGCTACATGATCACCGGCGGCGTCCTCGCGATTGCCGTGATCGTCGACAGCCTCGCCCGTCGCTCCCGTGCCTCGCATGGCCGCGCATAAGGACAAGACCATGAAACTGAAAGGCAAAGCGGCCGCGATCACCGGCGCGGCCAGCGGCATCGGCCTCGCCTGCGCCAAGGCGCTTCTGGCGGAAGGCGCCAGGGTCGTGCTCATCGATCGCGACTCCGAGAAACTTTCCCGGCTCTGCAGCAAGCTGGGCGAGAACGCCCATCCCCTCGTGCTCGATCTTTTCGACGGGCCCGCGGTTTCGGCCATGGTTCCGCGGATCGAGGACCTCGTCGGCCCGCTCGACATCTTCCACGCCAACGCCGGTGCCTACGTTGGCGGCCCCGCAGCCGAGGGCGACCCGGATGCCTGGGACCGGATGCTGAACCTGAACATCAATGCGGCCTTCCGCTGCGTGAATGCCGTCCTCCCTGGCATGATCGCGCGAAAGTCGGGCGACGTCCTGTTCACCTCATCGGTGGCAGGCGTCGTCCCGGTCGTCTGGGAACCGATCTACACGGCCTCGAAATTCGCCGTGCAGGCCTTTCTGCACACGACGCGACGCCAGGTGTCCCAGCATGGCATCCGGATGGGCGCGGTCCTGCCCGGCCCGGTGGTCACGGCGCTGCTCGACGACTGGCCGAAGGAAAAGATGGAAGAGGCGCTTGCGAACGGCTCGCTGATGCAGCCGGAAGAAGTGGCCGCGGCGGTCGTCTTCATGCTCACCCGCCCCAAGGGCGTGGTGATCCGTGACATGGTCATTCTGCCCAACAGCGTGGACCTCTGACATGCATCTGATCGGCATTGACGTGGGCACGGGCTCGGCAAGGGCGGGTGTCTTCGACGCGCAGGGGGTGTTGAAGGGCACCGCCTCGCAGCAGGTCGCGCTCTGGAAGGGCCCGGGCAACCGCGTGGAGCAATCCTCCGACGACATCTGGTCTGCAGTCTGCACCGCCGTGAGCGAGGCGGTCGCGGCCGCCCGGGTCGATCCGGCAAGCATCGGCGGCATCGGAGTTGATGCCACCTGCTCGCTGGTGATCCTCGGGGAGGGAGGCGTGCCGCTGCCCGTTGAAGCGGACAGGAACATCATCGTCTGGATGGATCATCGCGCCACCGAACAGGCGGCACGGATCAACGCCCTCGGCCATCCCGTGCTCGACTACGTCGGAGGCGTCATTTCGCCCGAGATGGAGACCCCCAAACTGCTCTGGCTCAAGGAACATGCGCCAGAGGTCTATGCCGCCGCATGGCAGTTCATGGACCTCACGGATTTCCTGACGTGGAAGGCGTCGGGGGATCTGTCTCGCTCGATCTGCACGGTCACCTGCAAGTGGACCTACCTGGGTCACGAAGGGGGCTGGGACGCGAGCTACTTTGAAAAAGTCGGCCTCGGCGACCTCGGCAAGGACGGCTTCACCCGTATTGGCAGCCGCGTCGTCGCTGCGGGAACCGCGCTCGGCACAGGCCTCACGGCGGAGGCGGCGGCGCAAATGGGTCTGCCGGAGGGAACACCCGTTGGCGCGGGGTTGATCGACGCACATGCGGGAGGCCTCGGCACCGTCGGCACGAGCGGCGATCCGACGGGCGATCTCGCCTATGTCTTCGGCACCTCGTCCTGCACGATGACCACCACGGAGACGCCGGCTTTCGTGCGTGGTGTCTGGGGGCCGTACCACTCGGCGATGATCCCCGGCATGTGGCTCAACGAAGGCGGGCAATCCGCGGCGGGCGCGGCCGTCGACCAGCTGATCGACCATCACCCCTACGCGACCGAGGGGCATGAGCTCGCAGCGGCGGCCGGTCAGAGCCTGCCGTCCTGGCTCGCGGATCATGTCGATGACCGGGAGGTTCTCGAGCGCGTCCAAGGTGTCCACGTGGTGCCGGAGGTGCTCGGCAACCGCGCGCCTCACGCCGATCCGCACCGCCGCGCCACGATCATGGGGATCGGCATGGAGCGCGACCTCGACAGCTTGCTGGCACTCTACCTCGCGACGATCTGCGGCCTCGGCTACGGGCTGCGCCAGATCATCGAGGCCCAAAGCGCCGCCGGCGCAGAGATCGCCCGCATCGCGATCAGTGGCGGCGCGGGCCGGCATCCGGTGATCCGCCAAATCCTTGCAGATACCACCGGCAAGCCCGTGGTTGCTCCGGAGTCCGCGGAACCTGTCCTGCTTGGCGCCGCCATGCTCGGCGCCTTGGCGGGCGCGCGCTACGAAGATGCCGCCGGCGCCATGACGGCAATGTCGCGCAGCGGCGGCATCAATCTTCCAAGCCCGGACGCGGTTGCGAAGCATCTGGAGCGCTATGCCGTGTTCAAGGAGCTTCAAGCCATTGCAGCCGCGGCAGTTCCCTGACGCGCAGCGTGGGGTCGACAACCGCCGCCGCGTCGCTGCCCATCCGGCAGGTGCCGGCCGGGTGGAAGATGGGTGTTGCTATGTTTCCCGCCGCCTCCAGCAGATCTTGATCGCTCTCGGCGGCCGGGCCCGGCAGGATCTCCTGCGGCGCACAGGGGGCCATAGCGCGGGCCTTCATGATCTGCCGCGCCTGCCGGATGGAAGCCAGCGCGATGCGCCGGTCCGCTTCGGCACTGAGATAGTTGAGGCGGATGACAGGCCGCCGGTCCGCCCCGGCGCTGATGGTATGGCTCGAGCCGATGCTCTCCGGCCGCAGGTTGCGGACCGAGACGGTGATGGCCGGGAAGTCGTGCAGTGGATCCCCCGGCTTGTCGGTGGCGAGCGGTTGGACGTGATACTCGAGGTCGGGCATGTCGAGCGAGGGGTCGGAGCGGGTGAACATGCCGAACTGGCTTGGCGCCATGGACATCGGCCCGCTGCGCCTGAGCGCGTATTCGGTCGCGATGCGCAGCTTAGCGCGCAGCGAATTCGCCACCTCGTTCAGCCTCACCGTGTTGCCGACGCGGAAGACGGTGCGGATCTGCAAATGGTCCTGCAGGTTCGCGCCGACCCCTGGCTGCGCATGGCGCACCTCCAACCCGTGATCTCCCGGGAGACCCGGATCGCCTATGCCCGAAAGTCCAACAGCTTGGGTGAATTGATCGCCCCCGCGGCGAAGAGGGCTTCGGGTTTCGCGCCCGCTTCATGCACGCGCCCCTTGTGGCGGAAACGGACGCCGGTCACCTGCCGCCCTCGATCACCACCTGCTGCGTTTCCGCATAGGTCATTACGCGAAGGTTCGGAAGCCTCAGGAATCCCTTAGCGGTGTTCCTGCGCATGCCATTGCGCTGGTTCACCTCGAAGAAGCCCAAGCCTTCATTGCTGCCATTTTGGAAATCGGCGCGGGGCTCGATGCCGAATTCCGTCGCGCCTTCCTGCACGGGGCGCAGGATTTCCCACTCCAGCTTCTGCCGCGACACCTTCCATTCGCCGCCGCCCCGTGCAGGGGGCTCGCCCCGGCGTGGTGGTCCTGGGACTTGATGAAATAGGGCAGCCCGTCGTCCGATGCCCAGCCCGGATTGCCGAGCTGCCGCCAGAGATCGTAGTCGGCGGCATGGCCGCGCATGCAGATCAGACCGTTGACCGAACTGCATCCCCCCAGAAGCGTGCCGCGCGGGTAGGCGAGGCGGCGGCCGTTGAGACCGGGCTCGGCGGCGGTGGTCATCATCCAGTCGGTGCGCGGATTGCCGACGCAATAGAGGTACCCGACGGCAATGTGCACCCAGTGATAATTGTCCGACCCGGCCGCTTCGAGCAGGAGCACGCGGCACTTCGGATCGGCGCTCAGCCGGTCGGCAAGAACGCAGCCTGCGGTTCCCGCCCCGAAGATGCTATGGCCTTGTCATGATGTCTGCCTCTGGTCCCTCACTCACGTGCCCAGAACGGACGCATGGCGTCGCGCAGGTCGAGATAGCGGAGGTAACGGGCATCGTAATGCGCCGCCAAGTCTGGGTTCGGCTCATAACTCGCACTGACCCGGGTCATGGCCGCGATGCCGCTTTCGTAGTTCTCGAAAAGCCCCGCGCCGACGCCCGCCCCGATGGCGGCACCAAGCGCACCGGTCTCCTGGGCCTCCGCGACGCGCACCGGAACCTGGATGCCGTCCGCGAACATCTGCGGCCAGACCGGGCTGCGCGCGCCGCCACCGGAAAGCGCCGCGTGATCGAAACACACGCCTGCGCGCTTTAGGGTCTCGATATGCCGCCGATGCTCGAACATGACGCCTTCCATCAGCGCGCGCAGCAGATGCCCTTCCGTGTGCCATCCGGCGATACCGTAGAAGCCGGCACGGAATTCCGCGCCCTCGCCCGATCCGTAGAGGAAGGGGTGAAACAGCGGGTCATCCTCGGCTGGCACCACCTCGGCGACCCGGGCATTGCAGTGGCCGAACGGATCGGGGTGATGCCCGCCCCGCTCGACGAATTCCCTCACGTACCATTCGAGATTGGCGGCGGAGGTGGCGCTGGATTCGATGTTAACGAAACGCTCGGGGCCGAAGCCAGCGACCATGAAGACGCTGTCGTTCACCACCGGGGCCGACGAGAACACCTGGTTGATGCTCCATGTCCCGACAATGATCGAAGCCTCGCCGGGGGCGACCACGCCCGAGCCCATGGCGCTTGAGACCACGTCGAAGAACCCGCCGATGACCGGCGTTCCCTCGGCGAGCCCCGTCCGCGCGGCGGCCACGGCGCTCACCCGGCCGGCGATCTCGCTGGGGTCGACGAGGCGGGGCAGCAGTCGCCGCGCGTCCGAGAGTCCGTAGAGGTCCAGAAGCGTGTCGTCATGGGCGCAGTCTGGCATCCGGAGCAGCCCGCATCCCGACATGTCCGAAGTGTCGCTGGTCAACTCGCCGGTGAGCCGGAAGTTGATGAAGTCCTTGCACAAGAGCAGCGTTCCGGCCTCGGCGTAGAGCTCGGGCAGGTTCTGCTTGACCCAGGCCAGGAGGGTGGGGGTCTGCGCGGACCATGGTTTCTGCAAGCAGATCGCGTGCAGGGCACCGCCCGACGCGTCGCCAAGCTGCGCCGCCACGCGCTGCCCACGGGTGTCCAGCGACTGGATCCCGATGAGCGGCGCGCCCGAGCCATCCAGAAGATAGAGCCCGTTGCCATGGCCTGCGCAGCCGATTGCCGCGATCTGCGACGGATCTATGCCGGCGCGCTCGATGCAAGTGCGGATCGCCACGCAGGCATTTTCCCAAAGTTCGTCGAGGTCGCGCTCGACATGGCCCGGCGCCGGTGTCGCGGACCGTCCGTCCAGCGCGTGCATGGCGATCTGCCTGCCCTCCAGGTCGAAGAGCACGGCCTTGATCACGGTGTTGCCGGCGTCGAGCCCCAGCAGATATGTCCTGTTGTCAGCCACGGTTGTAGATGTCCCATGCTTCTTCGCCGCCCGCACCCTGATGGATCATTGCCATCAGCGCCGCGACCACGGCCTTCGGGTTGGCATGCTGGTAGATGTTGCGGCCGTAGACCATGCCCTTGGCGCCTTGCGCCATGAGGGCGGCTGATTTCTCCAGCACATGGCGCAGGTCCTCCTTGCCGCCGCCGCGCACGAGCACCGGCACCCGCGCGGCCTCGACCACCCGGTGGAAATCCTCGGGATTGGCGGTCGGGTCGGCCTTGATGATGTCGGCTCCCATTTCCGAGGCAAGCCGGACAAGCGTCACGATCTTTTCCGCGTCGCCATCCACCTGGTATCCGCCGCGCACATCGTTGGGCAGCATCACCAGCGGCTCGATCATCAGCGGCATGCCGTACTTGTGGCAGGCGGCGCGCACGCGCGAGATATTCTCGATGCATTGACGGAACAGCTCGGGTTCATCGGGCAGCATGAACAGATTGACCACCACGGCGGCGGCATCCATCTCGAGCGCGCCGATGATCGGCTCGTCGGCATTCTGCAGCATCGACCACATCACGCGATGCCGCTGGTCGTTGTAGGGATTGCCCATGTCGATCCGCATGACCAGCGCGGGCTTGTCCTTCTCCGGGCGGCTCTGCAGCAGATCCGCCTGGCCATAGGCGCATTGGATCGCGTCTGGCCGCGCGCCGATCAGCGTGTCCATCACTGCGGCCATGTCCTCGAGGCCGGTCATGAAGCTCGGCTCGTTGCACACGCCGTGATCTATCGCCACGTCGAGGCACCCGCCATTCGTGAACAATCGGTTCATGCGGGCCTTGTTGCTAACACGCATTCGGTTCTCCTTTGCGTCGATCTCTGGTCCAGCACCTGCGGGGAGACCCCGTGGTAGCGGTGAAGCTCTTCCCCGAGCGCCGCGACTTCGGCGGCGCGCTGCTGCGCCGACCAGTCGAGCGCCCGGCCCATCGCGTCGGCGATGCGGTCGATCAGCTCGGCGCTGATCTGTCCGGTGATCGCCAGATCGCTGCGCCGTAGCACGACGTCCGACAGGTGCAGGGCGCGTTCATGCGCGGTCATCCAGGCAATCTCGGCGGCGGTCAGGGTGCAGCCGCCTGCCAGCGGCCGGTCGTCGGCACGGCCGGCGCAGAACACCAGAACATCCTGCGCGCGGGTTCCGTAGGTTTCGGCCATGCGCGCGGCGCGCTTTTCCGAAACACCGAAGTGTCGGATCAGCGTCTGCCGGAGCGCGGCGCTGCCGGGAAAGTCGCGCCCGCCGCCGATCGGCAAGGTCCCGGTGTGCGCCACGCGGACGCGCCCAAGCTCGGCCAGCACGACGTCGGTCGTCTGCTCGGCAAAGGCGCGGAAGGTCGTCCACTTGCCCCCGACCATGCAGATCTGCGGCACCGTGCCGTCGATCCGGTGGGTAAAATGCCCGCGCGAGATGCGGCCGGTGAAGGCGTGGTTGCTTTGGGGCAGGGGCCGTATCCCGCTGTAGCTGAAGACGATGTCCTGCTCCGCGATCGGGAGGTCGGGAAAGACCCGCCCGACGGCCTCAAGGATATACCGGCGCTCCGGCTCGGTGCAGGCGGTCCGCGTCGGCGTCTCGACGCGGATGTCGGTGGAGCCGGCAAGCACCTTGCCAAGGTAGGGAAAGATGATGCAGACCCGCCCGTCGGAGTTCTCGAAGAAGATCATGTGACCGCCGAGCGCCGCGTGCAGCGCGGGATTGTCGAGGATGAGATGCGATCCCTTCGTGCCCGACACCATCGGGGCGTCGTTCCCCACGCTGTCCCCGAGGTCCCGCCGCACCTCGTCGAGCCAGGCACCGGCGGCATTGACCACCAGCCGCGCCGCGACGGGCAGGGTTTCTCCGGCTTCGCGATCGGTGAGCATGAATTGATCCCCGTCGCGGGTGATTTCGGCATAGGTCAGGGCAATCGACTCCGGCGCCATCCGCGCGGTGTCGTCCACGAGCTCGAGCCCAAGGCGTTCGGGATAGGAAATCCAAGCATCGTGATAGGAGGCCGAGCACCGCACCTCCGGAGAGAGAGCCGGCCATTTGTCACGCGTCGCCCGGCCGTTCCGGAACTGGTGCGGGGGCAGGGCGCGACGCCTGCGGGTGACCAGGTCGTAGAGCGTCAGTCCGATCTTCACCGGAAGCGCACCGCGCCGCGCGGGCTTTCCGGAATGGCCAAGGAACCCCGCCGCCGCATTGAACATGCCCGAAAAGACCGAGCTGATGGGGATCGTGGTGGGCAGCGGCCCGACGAGATGCGGCGCGTTGCGCAGCAGGGCGTCGCGCTCGGCGAGCGACTCCTTCACCAGCCCGAATTCGCCGTTCTCGAGATAGCGCAGGCCGCCGTGGATCATCCTCGAGGGGGCTGCGCTGCACCCCGAGCAGAAGTCGTTCCGCTCCACCAGCAACACCCGCAGGCCCTGCAGCGCAAGCTCGCGATAGACGCCAAGCCCGTTGATGCCGCCGCCGATGACGAGCACGTCGAATATGGCGTTCTCGCGGATCTTGTCGAAACTGTCGTGTCGTTCCAAAGGCATTCCTCCTCCGTTCGCCGGAGAAATTCTCCGGCGCTGGATGGGTCGGCGGGGGTTGGGCGGTCAGCCGTCGAGGTCGATGAGGTGGCGCGCCCCGGCGGTCGAGATCGCGGTGAGGTCCTCCGGCGTCAGGCGCATGCGGCCCGCGGCCGCATTCTCGCGGGCCTGTTCCGCGGTACGCGCACCGCACAGCGAGAAGGTGATGCCGGGCTGTTGCACGGTCCAGGCGATCACCGTCTGCGCCAGGGTCGCATCATGCGCCTCGGCGATCGGCGCGATCTCCTCCATGAAGGCCGCGATCTTGCGTCGGTTGCCCTGCGAGAAGCGCGGATTGTCCCGGCGCTGGTCGTCTCCGGAAAAGACTCTGTCCGGCCCGACCTTGCCGCTGAGCAGCCCAAGCGCGAGCGACGAGTAGCTCAGCACCGAAACCCCGTGCTCGTGACAGAGCGGAAGGAGCGATTGCTCGAGATCGCGCTTGAGCATGCTGTACTCTTCCTGCACCGCGTCGAGCTGTCCCGCGGCGAGATACGCCGTGATATCCGCCGGCGTGGTGTTGCTTGCACCGATGGAGCGGATCTTGCCCTGCGCCTTCAGGGACTCAAGCGCCTCCATCGTCTCTTCGATCGGGGTGGTCGGGTCCTGCCAATGGGTGATGTAATGGTCGATGTGGTCGGTCCTGAGCCGCTTCAGGCTCTGTTCGACCTCGTGGATGATCGCGTCCTTGCCAAGGTAGCGATGCACCGGCTGGCCGTCGTAGTCGAAGAAACGGTTGCCCTTCGTCGTGTGCCACACCAGCCCGCATTTCGTCGCCAGCACGACCTTGTCGCGCCGCCCCACGAGGGCCTTGCCGACGATCTCCTCGGCCAGCCCCTGCCCGTAGGCGGGCGCCGTGTCGATCAGGCTCACACCCTCGTCGACAGAGGTCTGGATGGCAGCGATCGAGGCGGTCTCCTCGGTGCCACCCCACATCCAGCCGCCAATCGCCCAGGTTCCGAGTCCGATCACCGAAGCCTCGATCCCCGATCTTCCGATTTGGCGCGTCAGCATCTCATGCGGCATGTTCAGACCCTTTCATCTGCGCGAGGACCGCAGCGGCAGTCTCCTCGTCAACTACAAGTGAATTCAGAAGTTTTCCGTTCAGCACCGCCTGGATCGGGCGCGCCTTCTGCACGCCGGAAGCGACGCCGATCACGGTGCGGCAGGTCGCCGTGTCATGCGGATGCAGGGCCACGAGGCGCTGGTTGCGTTCGTAGTCCGCCACCTGCCCGTTGATGCCAATCAAATGCGCCATGAACTCGGCGGCGATCCCCATGCCCACGAGCATCTTGCGATCGGCCTCGGGCACCGGATTGAGGTCGTAGTAGCTCGATCCGCGCGGCTCGACCGAGCCGATGCCGGTGAGCGCGACATTAGCGGTGCGCGCAAGGTCGAAGACCTGCTTGATCGGCGCCATGCCGGTCAGCATGTCCCGCTGCGCCCGGTTCTCGGCAAAGAGCGGCGCGTGGATCAGGATCGGCTTGCCGCCGAGCCGTTCGGCCATGCGCGTCACGAGATGGTTCACATCGGTGTAGAATTTGCCCTGCACCCCGCCGGTGAGTGGCACGACGGTGACGTCGAGCGGCTGCTCGGGTGACAGGTTCTCGACGACCGCGCTGACCGCCTTGCCGCCCGTGATCGCGATGACATCGCCGTCGCGCAGGGTCTCGAGCAGGAGGTTGGCTGCGGCGCGGCCGACTTGGTGAAGCGTGGTGTCGGCGTTGCCCGAGACCGTGGGCGTCACCCGTGCCGCGTCGAGCGCGGTCGACGCCACCAGGTTCTGTTCGATGTCCGAGAGGCGCTGGAACGGGCTCTTGATGTCGATCTGCACCATGCCGAGCCTGCGGCCCTGCGCGATCAGCCGGTTCACCTTCGAGGTTGACAGGTTGAGCTTCGCGGCGATCTCGGACTGCTTCACCCCCTCCACGAAGTGCAGCACGAGCACGGTGTGAATCTGGCGGATGAGATCGAAGTCGGGAGACGGTTCGGTCATGCCTTGCCTCCCGCGTCGCGCTTCTTGTTCAGGTAGTGATCGATGGAGACCGCGGTGAGCAGGATCGACCCGCGGATGATGTCCTGCCAGTAGACCGACACGTCGAGCAGCGAGAGCGAGCTCGATACGACCGACAGCAGCGCCGCCCCCAGGATCGCGCCGAAGATCGTGCCGGAGCCCCCGTTGAGGCTCGCCCCGCCGATCACCGCCGCGGCGATCACGTTGAGTTCCATGCCCAGACCGAAGGTTGGCTGGGCCGAGCCGAAGCGGGCCATGTAGATGATCCCGGCGATGCCGCAAAGCGTCGAACAGAGCGTCGTGGTGAGGAAGATCACTCGCTTGGTCCGGATCCCCGAATAGGCGGCGGCCTTCTCGTTGCTGCCGGTATAAAACACCTTGCGGAAGGCAGTGCTGCGCCGGAGCATGAAGTCAAAGCACAGGACCACCACCAGGAAGACGATGATCACCAGCGGCACCGGCCCGATCGAGCCCTGGCCGATGAACTTGAATTCCGGCGGCAGCGTGAACAACCCGAGCGGACGACCGCCGGTGAAGAGAAGACAGGCCCCGCGCGCGATCACCATTACCGCTAGGGAGACGATGAAGTGGTGCAGCCCGATCCGGGTCACGAAAAAGCCCATGAAGGCCCCGATCCCGGTGCAGGCGGCGATCGCCACCAGCGAGGCGAGCCAAGGGTCGACACCTGCGAGGAAGAGCGATCCGGCGATGACCATCGCCAGCGCGGTGACAGAGCCGACCGAGAGGTCGATGCCGCCCGAGATCAGCAGGATCGTCATGCCCACCACCACGATGCCTTCGACGGCAAAGGCCATGACCATCGCGCGCATGTTCACCCAAGTCAGGAAGTAGGGCGATGCGAAGGACATGGCGACGAAGAGCGCCAGGATGATCAGGATCAGCCCGGTCTCGCGCATCCTGAGAAACTTCTTCACCGGGTTCGCTCCCTGCTTGGCGGCTGCGGTCAGTTCGATTGAGTTTTCCACGATCGGTCTTCCTCAGGCATTCAGTGTCGGTTGCGGGGCGGTCTCGAGGCCCGAGGCCAGGCGCATGATGTTTTCTTCGGTCATCGCGTCCCCGGCTACTTCGCCAGCGATGCGGCCCTCGCGCACCACCAGCACGCGGTCGCATAGCCCAATCAGCTCGGGCAGCTCGGAGGAAATCACCACGGTTCCGACGCCTTCGCAGGCCAGTTCCCTCAGGATCCGGTGAATCTCGGACTTGGCACCGACATCCACGCCGCGGGTCGGCTCATCGAGGAAGATCAGCCGGGGATTGACCGAGAGCATCTTCGCAATTGCCACTTTCTGCTGGTTGCCCCCTGACAGGGAAGACACCGGGTCCGAAAGCCGCCCGAACTTGAGGTTGAGTTTCGCTCCCAGACTTCGGGCCAATTCCATTTCCCTTTCCGTCTCGATCAGTCCCGTCGCGGTGGAGACACGACCAAGATCCAGTGCCGAGACATTCTCCGCAATGGAGCGTTCCAGGAACAGGCCATCGCCCTTTCGGTCTTCGGAAAGATAGACGAGGCCAGCCGCGATGCTGTCGCCGTAGTGGCGCAGATCCAGCGTTTTTCCATCGAGCAGCACCTCGCCCGAAGCGTCGCCCTCTAGTCGGCAGATGCCCTTGACGATTTCGCTTCGCCCCGAGCCGATCAGACCCGCGATGCCGAGGATTTCTCCGCTGCGCAGCGCGAAGGACACGTTCCTGAACCGAGTTTTCTCGGTCAAATCCCTGACTTCGAAAATCACCTTGTCCGTCCGCGTTTCCGCTGCCTGCTTGGGTGGATAGAGCGTACCGATCTCCCTGCCGACCATCGCGTTGACCACGCCCGAGGGCGTGATCCCGGAAATCGGCGCGGTGGTGATGTACTGACCGTCCCGAAAGACGGAGACGCGGTCGCAATTGTCAAAGATCTCGACCATCCGATGCGAGATGTAGATGATCGAGATGCCCTGCGCCGACAGTCTGTGCATGATCTCGAAAAGGGTCTGCGCCTCGCGGTCTGTCAGCGCGGCGGTCGGCTCGTCGAGGATCAGGACCTTGCAATCGAGCGTCAGCGCCTTGGCGATCTCGACCAGCTGCTGATGCGATATCGGCAGGTCCCGAACGATCGCGCCCGGATCGATATCGCACAGCTTCCCCAGCACGGCGCGGGCTTTCTGCTTGAGCGCACCCACATCCATGAGAAGGCGGCGGCTCCGGTTTGTGACCGCCATGAACATGTTCTCGGCCACCGAAATATCGGGGCAGAGGGCGATCTCCTGATGCACCAGCCCGATCCCCAGCTGCTGCGCGGCGCTTGGGGATGCGATGCGGACCGGCTCACCTTCCCAGAGGATCTCGCCGCCGTCGGGCTGGAGGATGCCGTCGATGATGTTCATCAGCGTGGACTTTCCCGCGCCGTTCTCGCCGGCGAGCGCGTGGATCTCGCCGCGGCGCAGCTCGAAATTGACGCCCCTCAGCGCGCGCACCGGGCCGAAGGACTTGCTGACATTGGAGATTTTCAGGATCACGTCGTCGTGCATGAGAGGGCCTCGGAAAAGGGCGGTGAGGCGGGCCCGAACAGCCCGCCGCCTGGGTCACGCCGGGTCGCGGCCCTGCATGTAGGTGTTCAGATCGAAGCTGTCGGCATTGTCCTTCGTGATCACGGCAAATCCGTTGTCGATAAAGGGGATCTGCACCGGGTTGTAACCCGAGGTCCGGTAGTCGTTGAACGGATCGAAGACTTCGGAATGCGCCGCCATGAAGGTCGCCATGAACCCCATGAACCCCTGCATGCCCTGGTTCGGGTTCAGCGCCATGTGGATGTTGCCGGCCTTGATGTGCTCGAGCGTGGCCGGGGTGATATCCGCATGCATGACCAGCACGTCCGACTTGGCTTCGAGGATCGCCGCGACCGCGCCCTCCGCTGAGCCCGCCTCGGGGATCCAAATCGCGCCCAGCTCGGGATTGGCCTGTAGGATCGAAGCGGTCGCACGATAGGCGGCGGTGCTGTCCTGATTGGTGGCCTGGCGACCGACCAGTTCCATGTCGGGATAATGTTGCTGCATGTAGTCGATCAGGGCGGTCACCCGGAGGTCATGGTTGGACTGACCCGGATTCTCCAGAACCGCGTATTCGCCCGTCTCGCCGATCTGCTTGACGATTTCCTCGGCAGCAAATTTCGCCTCGGCCAGGTTGTCGGAGGTGATATAGGCGCTGCGGTCGGATTTCGGAGAATCCGCCGCAAAGGTCACCACCTGCGTGCCATCTGAGATGGCGCGGTTGATCGGCTCGATGAACGGATCCGATTGCATCGGATGCACCAGGATACCCGCGGGCTGCTTCACCATGTCCTGCTCGAAAGAGGCGATCTGCTTGGTGATGTCGTAGTCGGGTGTGCCAGAGAATACCGTTTCGCAGCCGAAGGCATCGGCAGCCTGCTTGAAGCCCTGGTAGACCGGCACCCAATAGGGGTGGCCGGACACCATGACGTTCATGATATAGGTCTCGCCCGGAGCGCAGTGCAGACCCTCCTGGGCCATCGCCGGGCTCGCGGTTGCAAGCGATAGGGCAGTGAGTGCCGGGGCCAGAGCCACGGCAATAGCGGATTGTCTCATGTTGTCCTCCCAAATGACCCTGGCAGACGCCAGGGGTTTCGGTGCGTGAGCACTTGCCTCCCCGCAAGTAATTTCACGACCCGCAATTTCTTGCGTAAGGGGACGATAGAGATGGCTTCCGGCCTTGGTCAACGCCGCGTGAAATTTTTCTTGTTTGGTGCAAATTATTTCAAGGGGCAAGCGAGGGGCGGGACGTCTCCAGCGCAAAAGACAGCTTTCGGCGCATGACACGGTGTCTCTGCCAGATGCCGTCCCTTCGAAACGATCCCCGGCGCAGAGGCCCTCGGCCCGCCGGCAGGCACTTTCATCGCTACTCTTTTTCAAAATTTGTCCCTACCCGCTTCGCGCCCCATCAGTTCTTCGCAAGGGTGTTAGAGCCCGAACAACGCAAAGCGTCGCGGGGGTCAACGCTGCTGCACAGGCCATTGGTGGGCTTCGGCGCTGCGGTTGCCGCCCCGCGCTTGCGTCAGCCCATCTCCATTGGGTGCATGACGCTCGATCGTGGGTCGGTATCGTGGCCGAAGGGAGCAAGCACCCTCCCATCGGTGTTCGGCGGCACTCGACCAGAACGAGACGCGCCAGAGAGCGAAGGGAGCCGTCAAGTCGCGGTACAGGCGAAGTTTCCGCCTTTGCAGGGTCGCCCGAACCGCCCGCGGATATCTGGGATATTCACAGACCGGGGTGCTGCGCGGTCCACTGGGACCATGGGGAAATCACCCATGCCATTGCGCCGCTTGTGGTGCCTTGCGTCTCGGTGGTTGTCCTGCGCACCCCGGCACCGGGCCGGGCCTGAAGCAGTGTCGGTCCGGGCTGGGGCGGGGGTCCGCCCAGGAGGCATCGGGTGAGCGGGGCAACGGCGTGCGGCCGGGGGAGGGGCCGCGGCCGGACCGCAGCGGGACCGTGGCCCTGCGCGCTCAGCCGATCAGCGACCACAACCCCAGCGTGAGCGCGGGAATGGCGCACACCAGTCCCAGCACGACGATGATCGCCGCGACGAAGGGCGTCAGCTCGCGGAACACCGCCGCGGCCGGGGTCCTGCTGATCTGCGCGGTGATGAACACGAGGATGCCCACGGGCGGCGTCACGCCACCAAGCTGAAGGTTGATGATCATGATGATCCCGACCTGCACCGGATCGAAGCCCGCGGCGGTCAGCAGCGGCAGGAACAGCGGTGCGGCGATCAGGCTGGCCGGGGTCAGATCGAGGAACGTGCCCGCCACGAAGAGCGTCAGCACGACCACGAGAATCAGCGCCGCCGGCCCGAGCGCATAGTCCTGGGTCAATCCGACGAGCTGTTGCGGCATGCCGTCGGCGATCAGGATCCAGGCAAAGGGCACCGAGGCCGCGATCAGGAAGCCGATCAGCGCGCTGTCGACGCAGCATTCGGCAAGCGACCGGCCGAGATGGCGCCAGCTGTATTCGCGGAACACGAACTTGCCCAGCACGAAAGCCCAGACCAGCGCGATCACGCCCGCCTCTGTCGCCGCGGCAATGCCGAAGCGGATGCAGGACAGCACGAAGGCCGAGGCCGCGATGACCGAGCATTTCGAAACCGCGATCTCGGTGCTGATCCGCGCAGGGGTGACGTGACGCGGAGCCAGATTTTGGTGACACAGGGCAATCGCAGTATGGGGGCGCCTAGATCGGAGTGCCTTCGGTCGGCAAGGTTCCGTCGGCGCGATTTCACTTTGTTCAACTTTGTATCGGGCAGGCGCACTGAGGCGCATGCGGCAAATAGCAGAGACGCGCCACTTGGTCGGTAAACCATAATTATTTTTACATATTTTGGCCTTATCCGCGCGATGAACCGCACGTGCGTATCGCCGCGCCGGCACATTTTCCTGGGGGAACGTGTGTTGCGGAGGTTGTTCAGGACTCCAAAGCTGGGTCAGCGCTTCACTCCCTAGACGAGAGATTTCTCTGAGGTGTCGGCAGCGAGAGCGGTGGTGGCGGGGCTGACTGTTCGAACCCGAGACGAAACCGCCTAGCGCGATGATGAGGTAGGTTCTCAGGAACTGATCCAGGGTGCGTTCGCCCGACAAGACAAAATGCATAAGTATGCAAAAATTGCTTGCGCCGCACCCTCGCTCCCGATACCGGTATTGCAAACGTGTGCAACGGACATGGGGCTGTCACAAGGGCTCGGGTCCCTGTTTCGATGGAGTATTGATGCAAGCCAGCGTCTCGACCCGTCCTGGTGCAAGCCTTCCCCGGACCCCATCCTTCCGTCTTGAGGGTCGGCAAGCCCTCGTGACCGGGGCCTCTTCGGGAATCGGGCTGGGCTGTGCGGTCGCCCTGGCGGAGGCAGGCGCCGAGGTTACCTGCGTCGCCCGCCGAGCGGCGCCGCTGGCGGCGGCGCTGTCCGCCCTGCATGCCGAGGGTTGGTACGCCCGCGCGCTATCCTGCGACATCGCGGATCTCGAGGCGCAGGAGACGCTCTTCGACCGTGATTATGACGTGGTGGTGAATGCGGCTGGACTAGCGCGCCACGGTCCCGCGATCGACACTACCCCCGCTGACTTCGATGCTGTGCTAGGGGTCAACCTGCGCGCGGCCTACTTTCTCAGCCAGCGTGCTGCGCGGGGCATGAGCGCGCGGGGCAGGGGGGGCAGCATCGTGCATGTCTCTTCGCAGATGGGTCATGTCGGCGGGCCCGACCGCGCGGTCTATTGCGCCTCCAAGCATGCGCTCGAAGGCATGGTGAAGGCTATGGCGCTGGAGTTCGGCCCGGCGCAGATCAGGATCAACACCCTGTGCCCGACCTTCGTGCGCACGCCGCTGACCGAGGCAACCTTCGCCGATCCCGACCGGCGCCGCTGGTTGATGGAGAAGATCGCCCTCGGCCGGGTTGGAGAGGTGGAGGACGTGATGGGCGCGGTGCTCTACCTTGCCTGCGACGCATCGCGGCTGGTGACGGGAACCGCATTGATGGTCGACGGCGGATGGACCGCGCCATGAGCCTGCCGCTTGTCCTCCTGCCTGGCATGATGTGCGACGCGCGTGTGTTCGCGCCGCAGATCGCCGCGCTCTCGGCGGGCCGGAGCATCCTGTGCGCGGACCTTTATAATGGGGACAGCATGGGCGCGCTGGCGGCGGGTGTCCTGGCCGAGGCGCCGCCGCACTTTGCCCTTGCCGGCCTGTCGATGGGGGGCATCCTTGCGATGGAGATTCTGCGACAGGCCCCAGATCGGGTGTCCCGTCTTGCCCTTCTCGACACCAATCCACTGGCCGAGGCGCCGGAGGTTCGGGACGGGCGCGCCACGCAGATCGCGCGCGCCGAGCGCGGCGAGCTTTCGGCGATGATGGCAGACACCTTCATTCCGCGTTACCTGGCGGCTCCTGACCCGGACATCGAGGCCATTTGCCTGGCCATGGCGGCGGATCTTGGGCCGGATGTGTTTGTCCACCAGAGCTGCGCCCTGCGCGACCGCCCCGACCAATGCGAGACCTTGCGTGGCTATACTGGTCGCGCACTCATCCTCTGCGGCGCCGAAGACCAGCTCTGCCCGGTCACGCGCCACACACTGCTTCACTCCCTGATGCCTCATGCCGCGTACCGTGTGGTCGACGGCGCGGGGCACCTGCCCACACTCGAAAGTCCCATGACCGTCACGGAGGCGCTGTGCCAATGGCTGAGCTGACCCACGTCATCGCGCTGCTGCGCAGCGTCGACACGCCCACTGTCTGCAATGCCATCGAGGTGATCGACGGCAAGCGCGGCTTCGATGCCTTCACCCGAGGCACGCTCTGCGCCAGCGATCCCACCGGGGTGATCGTCGGGCGGGCGCGCACCGCAAGGATCCGTGCTCTGGCGCCGTCCACCGAGGCGCCTGAAACCGTGCGGGCCCGCCGCATGGACTACTATCGCCACATGGCGGACGGTGCGGGACCGCGTCTGGCCGTGGTCGAGGATCTCGACGGCGAGGCGGCCATTGGCGCCTTCTGGGGGGAGCTCAACACCGCCGTGCATCAAGGCTTCGGCCTTGCCGGCGCGCTGACCAATGGCGTGATGCGCGACCTCGGAGATCTTGCGCCCGGCTTTCCTGTGCTCGCCGGGTCGATCGGCCCATCGCATGGTTTTGTGCATGTGACCGATCTCGCCTGTCCAGTGACGGTCTTCGGCATGACCGTGCGCCCGGACGACTGGATCCACGCCGACCGGCACGGCGCGCTGGTTATCCCCGAGACCCATCTTGCCGAGCTGCCGGCGGCCATCGGCAAAATGCAGGCGACCGAAGCGATCGTGCTCGATGCCGCCCGCGCGCCGGGGTTCGATTTCACCAAGTTCGAGGCCGCCTGGGCGGCCTTCGAGAACGCACGCACCTGAAGAGGACACCATGACCCGTCTGCCCATTCCCGAGAGCATCCGTTTCATCAAGACGCCGGCGCGCGACGCCGTGGCCGACAACCGCCCCGTCGAGGAGCTCGTCGCCGAGATCCTCGGCCGCGTGAAGGCCGAGGGCGATGCTGCGGTCCGCGACTACTCGGCACGCTTCGACAAGGTCGAGTTGGAAAGCTTTGAGGTCACCTCCGCGCAACGTGAGGCAGCCTTGGCCAACCTCGATCCGCAGACCCGCGCCGACACCGAGTTCGCCATCGCCAATGTGCAGGCCTTCGCCGAGGCACAACTCGCGTCGCTGTCCGAGGTCGAGGTCGAGGTGCGCCCTGGGGTCCATCTCGGGCATCGCAACATCCCGCTCGAACGTGTGGGCTGCTACGTTCCCGGGGGGCGCTACCCGCTGCTCTCGGCGCCGATCATGACCATCGTGCCCGCCAAGGTCGCCGGCTGCGAAGAGGTCATCGCCTGCCTGCCGCCCAACGCGCACGAGGCGATGATCGCCGGCTGCCACCTGTCGGGCGCGGACCGCATCTTCCGCATCGGCGGCGCGCAGGCCATCGCGGCCATGGCGCTCGGCACCGAGACGGTCCCGGCTGTCGACAAGATCGTCGGACCGGGCAATGCGTTCGTCAACGAGGCGAAGCGCCAGGTCTTTGGCCCCGTGGGCATCGACCAGCTGGCTGGCCCGTCGGAGATCTTCATCCTCGCGGATCATACCGGTGACGCCGAAATGCTCGCGACCGATCTGCTGGCGCAGGCCGAGCATGATACCCGCACCCGAGTCGGGCTGATCACCACCGATGCGGCGCTGGCCGAGGCGGTGCTGAAAGAGGTGGACGCCCAGCTCGCCACGCTGTCGACGGCCGAGACCGCGGGGCAGGCTTGGCGCGACTACGGCGAGATCGCGCTTTGCCCGGACGAGGCGACGATGATCGCCTATTCCGACATCGTGGCTGCCGAGCACCTTCAGGTGCACACCGAGGACGCGCACGGCCTTTCGAAACGGCTGCGTCACTACGGCTCGCTGTTCATCGGTACCAATTCCTCGGTGGTCTACAGCGACAAGTGCTCGGGCACCAACCACACCCTGCCGACGATGGGTGCAGGCCGCTACACCGGCGGGCTCTGGGTCGGCACCTATATCAAGACCGTGACGCACCAGTGGCTGACCGAGGAGGGCGTGAGGCAGGTGGCGCCGCCCGCCGCACGCCAAGCGGCTTCGGAAACGCTGGAGGGCCATCGCCGCGCGGCGCAGCTGCGACTCGACCGGATGAAAGTCGAGGCCTGATCGGCCCAACCAGCCAGTAAAACACCTTTGATCGGGGCCCTTGCGGGCCCCGATGCGGTTTCAGACGGCTGCTCCCGGGCACGTGATCGGCGGACACAGCATGTTCGGACCCGCCTGCTCGTAGGCATGACCGATCCGGCACAGCGTCGCCTCGTCGCCATGGCGCCCGATCAGCTGAAGTCCGAGTGGCAGACCGGCGTCGGACAGTGCGCAGGGCACCGAAAGTGCCGGGTGACCGGACATGTTGAACGGCAACGTGCGCATCGCCGTCCAGACCGGCCCGTCCTCGAAATCGGCGAACCTCGGGGCAGGCCCCAGCGTCGTCGGCGCCAGCAGCGCCGCATAGGTGCCAAGCAGCTCGGTCACCTGCGCACCGAACCGAGCCGCTGCCCGCCGGGCCGCCGCGACATGCGCCTCAGACAAAATCGCTCCCGTGACGAGGTTGCGCCGCGCGTCGACTCCATAACGCGGCCAATGGTCCGCGAGGGCGGCGCGGTGCACCTCCCAGGCCTCGGCCTGCAGGATCACGCTGCCGGCCTCTTCAAGGGGTTGGTAGTCGGGCAGGTCGATGAGCTCGATCCTCGCACCGAGCATCGACAGCGTTGCGGCGGCATCATCCATGGCCCGCAGGAGCGCTGGATCGCAGGCCGGGTCGGCGACAAACCAGTCCCGCGCATAGCCGATCCTCAGCCCTTCGATGTCCTGGCCGAGGGCGCGCGCCGCCTTGCTGTCCGGCACCAGCGCCTCCATCACCAGAGCCGCGTCCTCGACGCAGGCGGCCAAGGGGCCGATCACGTCCAGCGCGGGCGAAAGCGGGAAACACCCAGCATCCGGCACGCTGCTGAGCGTTGGTTTCAGCCCGACGATGCCGCAATAGGCTGCCGGGGCCCGGATGCTGCCGCCAGTGTCGGTGCCGAGCGCGACACGCAGCAAGCCGCCCGCGACCGCCGCGGCCGATCCGGAGGACGAGCCGCCGGTGATATGGGCCGTGTTCCAGGGGTTGCGCGCGGGCGGGTTCGGCTGGTCCCAGGCGGGGCCCGTGAGGGCGTATTCATAGGTGGCGAGCTTAGCGAGCGGCGTCATACCCGCGCGGCGCAGGCGGGCAACGGCGGCGGCGTCTCTTTGGGCCAGCTTGTCTTGCGCATACGATCCGCAGCGGGTGGGAGCCTGCGCCACGTCTAGGATGTCCTTCACCCCGAGCGCCAGTCCCGCCAGGGTTGGGCGGTCTTCAAGCGGAGTATCATCCCAGCGTTGCGCCTCATCCATTGCCCGGGCATCGAGGTGGACCACGGCGTGAAGCTTGGGGTCGCGTCTGGAGATCCTGTCGAGCACCGTCTGCATAAGCTCCTTCGCGGAGGTCTCGCGCCTGGTCAAGGCCGCCGCCTGTGCGCGCAGGGGCAGGTCGATCAGCTCAGACATCGGTCTGCTCCAGCAGTCGATTCGCCGCCCTTAGCAGGCGGACCGCGGAGGGAAGCGCCGCAGCGAGATCGGATTCGGGCAGGTCGATCCCCTGTTTGCGCAGGGTCTCGCGGAAAGTCTCAGGGGTTGGTTCGGCCGGCGTCATCCCGCATCTCCATGTCTGGTTTCTCCCTGTTTGCATAAGTATTCAATCTTGTCGGGGCAAGAGCGCCCGCGTGCCCGGGGGCCAGCAAGGGCGCGCGGTCCTAGAATTTTGCATAAGTATTCACTTTGCCATTGAACGCGGCGTCAAACTGGGCCACTTTCTGTTGAATACCTATGCAAGCGCGGCTCTGACGCCGCACCACAGACTTCAGGATTGGATCGATGGCAACTCAGGATGACACCGCAACCATGCCCAAGACGGCGAAACCCGCGGCAAAACGCGACGACGCGCCCCATGATGGCAAGGTGATGAACATCGAGCGCGCCGATTTTACCGATCTGGTGCCCGAGGGGCGCGCGCCAGTACAGGGCATGGACGGGTTCGACCCATGCTACTCGGACATCGTCGATTACATCGTGCGCTGCACCCACAAGATTTGGGACGAGCGCGACGTCGGGCTGATCTACACCCATTACACCCACAACATCGTGCTCTACCTGCCCACCGGCACCATCTACAACCGCGAGGACGTGGTGCGCGACACCATCCAGCGGCTGGTGAGCCTGCCCGAGCGGCGCGGCATGGCGACTCATGTGGTCTGGAACGGCAACGACAAGGATGGCTTCTATACCTCGCATCTGGTGACCGGCTCGGGGCGCTATTCGCAGAACGGACACTACGGGCCGGCCAACGGTCGCCCCTTCGTGAGCCGCACGGTGGCCGACTGCATGATCCACCGGAACAAGATCTATCGCGAATGGGTCGTTTCCGACCAGATGGCCATCGTGAAACAGCTCGGCCTCGACGAGCAGGCCTATGCCGAGAAGCTTGCCGCCGCGAAGTTCGCACAGGGACTGAAGCAACTCGACATCGGCGAGACCGGCTTGCTCATGGGCCAGTACCCCCCTGCCGAGCATGCTGATCTTTCCATCGCGAACAACGATCTGGAGCGCCACACGCTGAGCTGGCTGCACGAGGTGTTCAACAAGAAGATGTTCGGCAAGATCCGCGAGGTCTACGCACCGACGGTCATGTATCATGGCCCGTTGATGAAGGAACTCTACGGCACCACCTCGGTCAGCCACCAAGCCATCGGTCTGGTCGGGGCGTTCCCCGACGCCGCCTTCGCGCCGCAGCACATCTGCTCCACGCCCTGCAACGAGGGCGGCACCAAGGTCGCGGTGCGCTGGGTGATGGAAGGGCACCACCTCGGCTTCGGCGGTCTCGACAGCCTCGGCGATCCGACCGGCAAGCGGGTTCAGGTGATGGGCATGAGCCACTACCACTACAAGGACGGCAAGATCGTCGACGAATGGACCGTTTTCGACGAGCTGTCGCTGCTGGTGCAGATCAAACTTGCGCAGATGGCCGACGCTCCCTCGGCTTCGGATGCGCTGGACAAGTGATGCAGGGGCGGGGATCACCCGCCCATGGCCAGCCCGACCGGCGGAGCACACGCCGGCGGGCCCCAACATGGAGGAATTCCTATGAAACGACTGACCACCACGGCGTTGGCCTTCTTGATGGGAGCGGGCGTGGCGCACGCCGGCTGCGGCATCGAGAGTGGAACCGTCCGCATTCTGGCCAATGATTTCGACTCGCTCGGGATCGTCCTGGACGAGGCGAAGACCTGTGCGGGCGAGGGCGTAAAGGTCGAGGTGAACATGACCACCGAGCACAAGGCGCTCCAGGTGCCGGCGCTTACAGTGAGCCCGGCGCAATACAGCGTCGCGCTGGTCTCGAACAATTCGATCGTCCCGCTTCTCAACAAGAACCTGATCCGTCCTCTCGACGAGCTTGTTGCAAAATACGGCGAAAGCCTGCAGCCGAACCAGCTGATCAAAATCGACGGAAAAACCATGGCGGTCGCCTTCATGGGCAACGGCCAGCATCTGTTCATCCGCGACGACGTGCTGGAAGAGGCCGGTCTCGAACAGCCGACCAGCTGGGAAGGCATCCTCGAGGCGGCAAAGGTGATCCGCGAGAAGGGGATCATGCAGTACCCTCTCGCAGCTTCAGACCAGGCCGGCTGGTACCTCGCGGCGGAGTTCGTGAACATGTATCTCGGCATGGGCGGCGAGTTCTTCGAGCCCGGCAGCGCCGAGCCGGCGATCAGCGGCGAGGCTGGCATTAAGACGCTGGAGATGATGAAGGCGCTGACAGAATACATGCAGCCCGAGTACATGACCGTCACCTCGGACGAGATGAAGGCGATGTATCTGTCGGGCGAAGTCGCGATCATGAACCAGTGGGGATCGATGGTGAACGGGCACATCGACCCCGACGGCCCGGCGCCCGAGATCGGTGCAGCGACCATCCTTGCGCCCGCCCCGACGGTGGGCGGTGGCTCGATCCCGGCGGCGGCGCTGTGGTGGGACGGCTTCACGATCGCCAAGAACATCAGTGACGCCGACGCAGAGGCATCCTTCATAGCGATGATCCACGGCATTCGGCCGGAGATCGCGCAGGAGAACCCGTCGGCGGCCACTTGGCTGATGAAAGATTTTGATGCCCCCGAAACCGCAAGGGGTGTGCTGGGGAATGCCGCCGCCGGCGCCAAGGGCTATCCGACATCGCCTTACATGGGGCTGCTGCACACGGCCCTTGGGGCCGAGCTGGTGGATTTCATGCAGGGCAAGGAAGGCGCCGAGCAGGCTCTGGCTGATGTCGAGGCTGCCTATCGCACCGCCGCTAAGGAAGCCGGCTTCCTCAACTGACACTAGACCAGACTCCCGGCCAAGGGGCCGGGGGTCATCCAAGAAGGAGACGGCCATGCGCCACCGCGATTTTGCCGCCTTCATTCTCCCCTCGGCCCTGGCCATGATCCTGTTCATCGCGCTCCCGATCGTTTCGGTCGCGGTTCAGTCGCTCTTTGTCGAGCACGAGCAGGTGCTGATCTCGGTTGAGAACTGCGGCCCCTTTGGCTGCCTGACGGAGACGAAGGTCGATGCCGATGCCACCGCCGCGCTCAAGGCGGCGGAACCGCTTGGACGTTTCAACGGGTTCGGCACCTATCTCAACCGTGCGCACCTCGCGGTGACCGAGTTGAGCGAGATCCTATCCGACAATGATGGGCTCGGGGATGTGGTGAGCCGGATCTACAATCTGCCTTTCTACAAAGCGCTGAGCTTCACGCTGGTCTACACCTTCCTGGTGACGCCGCTGTCGATGATCTTGGGATTCGCGGTGGCACTGGGGGTCAACACCATCCCGCGCTTCTTCAGGGGGCCGGTGATCTTCCTGTCGCTGTTGCCCTATATCGTCACGCCGCTGCTCGGCTCGCTGATCCTCTTTTGGATGATCAATTCCGATGGGGTCATCGGCGCCTCGCTGCAATGGCTGTTCGACGATCCCGAGCTGAGCCTCAAGGCGAGCCCGGCGCTGACCTGGGTGACCCTGATCGTCTACGGGACCTGGCACATGATCCCCTTTGCCTTCGTGGTTTTCTACGCTGGGCTGCAGACGCTGCCGAAGGACACCCTGGAAAGCGCTATGATCGATGGCGCCAATCGCTGGGAGCGCATCCGTTACGTGGTCATGCCGCACCTGACGCCGCTGGCGACCTTCGTCGGGCTGGTGCTGCTGATGGACAACTTCCGTGTGTTCGAGCCGATCATCGGCTTCTCCTCGGAGGCAAACGCGACGTCGCTCTCGTGGTCGATCTACAATGATCTGAGCGGGCAGAGCGACCAACTCTTCGGCTCTGCCGCGGCGACCTCGATCCTGACCATGGTTGGCGTAATCGTTCTTCTGATGCCGGTGCTCATCCGCACCTGGCGCGACTTCAACCGGAAGGCCCGCTGATGACCACAAAGATCGGCTATTCCCGCCCGCTCGCGATCACCACGACGCTGATCCTCCTCGCCTGGCTCGTCCTTGCCGCCTTTCCGTTCTTCTGGACGGTCTGGGGCTCGTTCAAGGTGCAGGCTGACTTCTTTTCGCGCGAGTCCTTCTGGAACGCCATCTCCGGCCCGGCGACGCAGAGACAGACCGGCGGTGCCTACACCTTGGGCGGTTATGAGGGCGCATGGATTGAGCGCGAGTTCTATCATTCGGTCTGGAACACGGTGATCGTCACGATCTGCGTGACCTCGATCTCGCTGCTCTTCGGCACGCTCGGCGGATACGCACTATCGCGCTCGACGCGCAACTACACCTTCTGGATCCTGATTGCGGCGCTGATATTCCGCGCCATGCCGCATATCACGCTGGTCTCGGGCTACCTGCTGCCCTTCTTCGAGCTCAACATCTGGGGCTATCTTCCGACGGCGATCATCGTACTGGTGGCGATCAACCAGCCTTTTACCATCTGGATGCTGCACAGCTTCTTCAAGTCGATCCCCAAGGACCTCGATGAGAGCGCCATGGTCGATGGATGCACCCGCTTCCAGGCGTTCCGCCTGGCGATCATGCCGGTCATGTGGCCGGGTGTGATCACCACCGGCCTGTTCAGCTTCCTGCTGGCCTACAACGACTTCGCGGTGACCGGCATGCTGCTCAACCAGGACAACCAGACAATGATCCCCAAGATCAACTCCTTCCTCGGGACGGTGCAGACCGAGGGCACGATCATGTACGCGGTTGCCGCAACTGTTTCGGCCACCGTTCCTCTCTTCATCCTCGTGATGTTCTTCCAACGCCAGATCGTCAGCGGTCTCACCGCCGGCGCCGTCAAGGGGTAACTCATGGCCGACATCCTTCTGAAAAACGTCACCAAGCGGTGGGGCAGCGTGGTCGGGGTCGACAAGTTCGACCTGCACATCGCCGACCAGGAGTTCCTCGTCCTGCTCGGGCCATCGGGCTGCGGCAAATCCACGACCATGCGGATGATCGCCGGGCTCGAGGACATCAGCGGTGGCGAGATTGTCATCGGTGGCCGTGTGGTCAACGATCTCGAGCCGAAGGACCGTGACATCTCGATGGTGTTCCAGTCTTACGGGCTCTATCCGAACCTCACGGTCTACGAGAACATCCGCTTCCCGCTGAAGGTCCGCAAGGTGCCGAAGGCCGAGCATCACGAGCGCGTCATGAAGGCTGCCGAAATGGTCGACCTGACCGAGCTGCTGGACCGGCGTCCCGCCGAACTGTCGGGCGGGCAGCGGCAGCGCGTGGCGCTGGGGCGCGCCATCGTGCGCGAACCCACGGTGTTCCTGATGGACGAGCCGCTCTCGAACCTTGATGCCAAGCTGCGGGTCAGCACCCGCGCCGAAATCAAGAACCTGCAGCACAGGTTGAAGACAACCACCATCTACGTCACCCATGACCAGATCGAGGCGATGACCCTCGCCGACAGGGTGGTGGTTATGAACCGTGGCGTCGTGCAGCAGGTCGCCACCCCGACCGAAATCTACGACAACCCGGCCAATACGTTCGTCGCCAGCTTCATCGGCTCGCCCGCGATGAACCTCGTGGAGGGCACGATCTCGAACGGTGTCTTCGAGGCCGAGAACATCCGGCTCGCGGGGCTGCCGACCGGGCCGTCGGGCCGGGTGATCCTTGGGTTCCGCGCCGAGGATGTGACCCTCGTCCCGCAGAACGGCGACATCACCGCGCCGCTCTACGCGCTTGAGCTTCTGGGCGAGGCGTCGATGGCCGCGGTGCGGGTCGGCAAGGACCTGGTGAACCTCAAGGCGGCCAAGGATTTCCGGGCCTCGATCGGCGAGGTCGTCGCCGCGAAGATTCCGGCGGAAACCTGTCATCTGTTCGATATCGAGACCGGGCAGAGCCTTACGCGGCGGCTCTGAGGTTGCAGGGGTGACAGCGCCCCGGGCCGCGGGTAGACGGATCAATGCGCAGCGAGAGGAACGGCATGTGACTGGAAAGAATGTGACTTCGGTGGATGTCGCCCGCAGGGCCGGTGTCAGCCAGTCCGCCGTGTCCCGGTTCTACACCCCCGGAGCGTCGGTCTCGAAGAAGATGGCCGAGAAGATCCGGGTCGCCGCCGAAGAGCTGGGCTATCGGCCCAACGTGCTGGCGCGGGCGATGATCACCGGCAAGAGCCGGATCATTGGTCTGGTGGTCTATCACTTCGAGAGCCAGTTCTACCCCGAGGCCGTCGAGAAGCTGTCGATCGCGCTGCAAGAGAACGGCTACCACGTGCTGCTGTTCATGGCGTCGAAGACCGTCGGTGATGTCGGACCGGTCGTTCAGACGATCATGGACTACCGCGTCGACGGGGTGATCATGGTTTCGGTCTCGCTGTCCTCGACTCTTGCCGAGCGACTGCGCGAGCGTGACATCCCGGTCATGCTGTTCAACCGCGACCAGCCGGGCGATCAGCTCCGCGCGGTCACCTCGGACAATATCGCTGGTGGCCGGGTCGCGGCCGAGATGCTGCTCCGTGGCAATCCCAGGCGCATCGCGCATCTCGCCGGTTTCGAAGGCTCGTCGACCCAGCAGCAGCGCGAGGAAGGGTTTCTTGCGGCGCTGTCCGAGGCAGGGCACAGTCTGCATTCCCGCGCGGTAGGCAACTACCACTATGCGGATGCTGCGGATGCGACGCGCGAGCTCTTCGACGTTCCCGAGCCGCCCGACGCGCTTTTTGTCGCCGATGATCACATGGCGTTCGCCGCGCTCGACGTGATCCGTATCGAGCTCGGCCTGCGCGTGCCCGAAGACGTCGCGGTCGTCGGCTTCGACGACTCGCAGCAGGCCGCCTGGCCCTCGTTCAACCTGTCGACCGTACGCCAGCGGCTGAACTCGATGGTCTCGACGGCCGTCGACGAGTTGATCGCCGCAATCGAAGGCGACGATGCTCCGATCCGAAAGCTGCGGATTGAGCCGCTCCCGGTCTACCGAGGCACCACGCGAACCTGATCCTGCGGCGGGGCCCTGCGTGCATCGAGCGAGCAGTCGGGAAAAAAATTTCGCACCGTCATGCACACGATTGCAAAATGGACTTGTGCAGTCAGTAAACACTTGTTAGGCGTTGTTGCAATCGAGTGCATTTTACCTTGACGATGGCGCAATCACCCTTGTTGCGCCCCCGCGCGAGGCGCTCAGGGCATCCCCCACGGTACCGCGATGCCCGTCATCAATATCCCGTGGCTCTCCACCTGCGCGCCGCGGATCTACCTCGACCACGGCGGCCGACCCCGCCACGACAAAGGACCCGTTCATGACCATCGAATACCTCAAGCGCGGAAAATCCGATGATGACCGCCGGCAGGACGACGCCAAGACCCGGGCGATCGT
>NZ_JAAGOZ010000020.1:0-113120 GCF_010499845.1 Salipiger sp. PrR007
TGCTTACGATCGCGGAAGTGCCTGTAACGGGAGTAGAACCGCAAATCTGCGGAGCCAACTCCGGCCGCGGGTACCAACTCCGGATGGCGAAACACCGCTCCGCCACGACGTCTCGACGCGACGGCCTCTACACGCATCTTCAAACGACTCCGCGCGCCGCGTGTTGCAGCGGCGCGCGTGTCCAGAAGTCTGGCTGGGTCAGTTGCCGATCAGGGCCTTGATCCGGGCGGCTTTCTGGTTGTGGTTCTCGCTGGTGCTGATGATCGACAGGGCGTTGCCCATTTGCTGCCCGGTCATCTTGGCGACCTCTTCGGGCGATACATATTCCTCGATCAGCGCAATCTGCTCCTCCGAGAAGGTCATCGGCTCGGTCCCTTCGCCGCTGGCGATGAACTCGATCTGAGTGCGCTTTTCGGCGTCGGAGTCCGTGCCGTTGGCGGCGGCGAAGGCCGCCTCCACCTGATCATCATTCAACATCGAGACATCGACTCCCGGTGCGTATTGATTGATCGCGCTGGCCTGTTCCGGTGTCGCGTCGGCGAGAGCTGCGCCGGCGGTGATGCCGGAAATCAGAAGGGCTGCAACAAGACGTTTCATGGAAACCTTCCTTTCAAGAAGCATGACTGTGCTCTCGGGCGCAGTCGATGAGATGATCCAACCCGCCCGGCGGATGCCGGACTGCGGGCACTCGATACGGCACCGGCGGGCGCGCCCCCAAACGCTTGGGGCAGAGCGCAGGGACGCTGCGCAACCCCCAGAGTTTAACGTAAGGTAAAGCGCGCTGCTGGCAATTCCAGACGTGCACATCGGGATTTCACAATCTGTGCCGGGGCGGTCGGGCTGGGGATGCCAGAACCTGGGGCACCTGTCGTTCGGAAGAGCGCGCATCCGCCGGTCATGGCAACATTAGGTGACGCCGGTGGACGCAGCGGTCGGGCGGGTCGAGCCATCACACGCCCTGCCCAATGCGGACCCGTGAGAGCGGGGCGCGCCTGAATGCGCGTATGGCGCAAATATATCGGCTTCAGTCCTGCTTGGGCGCATATCTGCCCAGCCTTGCGGATCTCCGTCTGGCCGCAACCGCCGGGTCTTGGGTAGAAGTGCGCAAAGCACCGTTACGCCAACCGTGACGTGTCGCAGGAGGACTGAACATGAACACCCGCGCCCGCATCGGCTTCGCCGATCTTCGCCCAAAGAGGATGAGCGCCGAGGGTGCGGCCGCGCAGATCCACGACGGCATGACCATCGGCATGAGCGGATTCACCGGCTCGGGCTATCCGAAGTCGGTGCCGGTGGCGCTGGCGGCGCAGATCGAGGCGGCGCATGCGGCGGGGGAACCGTTCCGGGTGAAGGTCTTGACCGGCGCGTCCACCCGCCCCGAACTCGACGGCGCGCTGGCCAAGGCGAATGGCATCGAGTTCCGGCTGCCCTACAACTCTGATCCGATCGCCCGCGAGCAGATCAACTCGGGCAAGATGAACTACGTCGACATGCACCTCAGCCAGGTCGCGCCGGTGGTCTGGGAAGGCTTCCTTGGCAAGCTCGACATGGCGGTGGTCGAAGTCTCGGGGATCACGGCCGACGGGGCGCTGATCCCCTCGTCCTCGATCGGCAACAACAAGACTTGGCTCGATCAGGCCGAGAAGGTGATCCTCGAGGTCAACCACTGGCAGAGCCCCGCGCTCGACGGGATGCATGACATCTACTAGGGGACGGCGCTGCCGCCGAACCGCGTGCCGATCCCGCTGGTGCGCCCGGACGACCGGATCGGCCAGACCCATTTCCGCATCGACCCGTCGAAGGTGGTCGCGGTGGTCGAAACCGAGGCGCCGGATCGCAATCTGCCCTTTGCCAAGCCCGACGCGGTGGCCGAGGCCATCGCCGGGCACCTGCTGGAATTCCTCGCTCACGAGGTCGCGCGCGGGCGCCTGCCGCCGAGCCTGCTGCCGCTGCAGTCGGGTGTCGGCAACGTCACCAACGCGGTGCTTTCGGGGCTGATGGAGTCGCCGTATCACGGCATGACCGCCTTCACCGAGGTGATACAAGACGGGATGCTGGACCTTCTGGACGCGGGCAAGGTGCGGATGGCCTCGGCCACGGCCTTTTCGCTCAGCCCCGAGGCGGCGGAGCGCTTCAATCGCGATGCCTTGCGCTACCGGGACAAGCTGATCCTGCGGCCGCAGGAGATCTCCAACCATCCCGAACTGGTGCGCCGGCTGGGCTGTATCGCGATGAACGGGCTGATCGAGGCGGATATCTACGGAAACGTCAACTCGACCCACGTCATGGGCTCGCGCATTCAGAACGGCATCGGAGGGTCGGGGGATTTCGCCCGCAACGCCTACCTTTCGATCTTCATGACCCCCTCGACCGCCAAGGGCGGCAAGATCTCGGCGATCGTGCCGCAGGTGGCGCATGTGGATCATATCTCGCAGGATGTGCAGGTGATCGTCACCGAGCATGGGCTCGCCGACCTGCGCGGGCTCGCGCCGCGCCAGCGCGCCGGGGTGATCATAGATCGCTGCGCCGACCCGAACTACGCGCCGCTGCTGCGCGACTACTACGCTCGGGCACTGCAGGGGTCCCTTGGCAAGCACGCCCCGGTGCTGTTGAACGAGGCGCTGAGCTGGCACCAGCGCTACATCGACACCGGCTCGATGACCTAGGGCCGCTGGCCGGGTGCGCGCGCTCAAGCAAAAAGCCCGGCCAAAAGGCCGGGCTCTTTCGTCTCCCGCGGGGAGGGATCTCAGATGTTCTCGGCTTGCGGCATGCCGAGCACGTGGAAGCCGCCATCGACGTGGATGATTTCGCCGGTGGTATAGGCGCCTGCATCGGAGACCAGGTAGGCGGCGGTGCCGCCCACGGCCTCGAGCGTCGCGTTCGAGCGCAGCGGGGCGTTCTGCTCGGTGAACTTGTAGGTCTTGCGCGCGCCGCCGATGGCCGCCCCGGCAAGGGTCTTCATCGGGCCGGGTGAAATCGCGTTGACCCGGATGCCGTCCGGGCCGAGGTCGTTCGCCAGATAGCGGGTCGCTGATTCCAGCGCCGCCTTGGCCACGCCCATCACGTTGTAGTTCGGCACGACCTTGACCGATCCGTCGTAGGTGAGGGTGATCAGCGAGCCGCCATTCTCGACCATCAGCGGGTGCGCGCGGCGCGCCACTTCGATGAACGAGTAGCAGGAGATGTCCATCGAGTTCTTGAAGTTCGAGCGGCTGGTGTTGAGGAACCGGCCGGTCAGCTCGGACTTGTCAGAAAAGGCGATGGCATGCACCACGAAGTCGATGGTCGGCCAGCGGGCACCAAGCTGCTCGAACGCCGCGTCGAGCGAGGCGTCGTCGGTGACGTCCACGTCGACCATGAAGTCCGAGCCGACGCTCTGGGCCAGCGGCTCGAGCCGCTTGCCGAAAGCATCCCCCTGGTAGGTGAAGGCGAGCTCCGCCCCCGCCTCGTGCAGCGCCTTGGCGATGCCCCATGCGATGGAGCGGTCATTCGCCACCCCCATGATCAGCCCGCGCTTGCCCTTGAGAAGCTCGCCCATGTCCGTCTCTCGCTTGTTATTCTTGATATTTGCTGAGCAGCATCGACCCGTTGGTGCCGCCGAAGCCGAAGGAGTTTGTCATCACCGTGTCGAGACCCGCGTTCTCGACGAGGCTGGTGGCAATCTCTTCGGGTTTCAGCGCCGGGTCCAGCGTCTCGACGTTGATCGACGGTGCGATGAAGTCGTTCTGCAGCATCAGCAGGCAGTAGATCGCCTCCTGCGCGCCGGTGGCGCCCTGGCTGTGGCCGGTCATCGACTTGGTCGAGGAGACCGGCGGCGTGCTGCCTTCGCCGAAGACGCGGCGCACGGCCTCGATCTCGCCGACATCGCCGACCGGGGTCGAGGTGCCATGCGCGTTGATGTAGCCGACCTTGCGGTGCTCGGGCAGGGTCTGCAGCGCGAGGCGCATGGCGCGCTCGCCGCCCTCGCCCGAGGGGGCGACCATGTCATGCCCGTCAGAGGTCGCGGCATAGCCGGTGACTTCGGCGTAGATCTTGGCGCCGCGCGCCTTGGCGTGCTCGAGTTCTTCCAGCACGACGATGCCGCCGCCAGCCGAGATGACAAAGCCGTCGCGGCCCGCGTCAAAGGCGCGCGAGGCCTTTTCGGGGGTGTCGTTGTACTTCGAGCTCATCGCGCCCATGGCGTCGAAAAGGCACGACAGCGTCCAGTCGAGTTCCTCGCCGCCGCCGGCGAACATCACGTCCTGCTTGCCCATCATGATCTGCTCGGCAGCATTGCCGATGCAATGCAGCGAGGTCGAGCAGGCCGAGGTGATCGAGTAGTTGATGCCCTTGATCTTGAAGGCGGTCGAGAGGTTCGCCGAGATCGTCGAGCACATGGCCTTGGGCACGGCGAACGGCCCGACGCGCTTGGTGGCACCGGTGCTCAGCACGGTCTGATGCGCTGTCAGCAGGGCCGAGGTCGAGGGGCCACCCGAGCCGGCGACGAGGCCGGTGCGCGGGTTGACCACGTCGCCTTCCTCGAGCCCCGAGTCCGCAATCGCCTGTTGCATGGCGATATGGGCATAAGCCGCGCCCGGGCCCATGAAGCGCAGGGTCCGCTTGTCCACGTGCTCGGACACGTCGAGATCGATGGCCCCGGCGATCTGGCTGCGGAAGCCGTGTTCCTTCATCTGCTCGTTGGCGGTGATGCCCGAGCGGCCCGCCTTCAGCGAGGCGAGTACTTCTTCGGCATTGGTGCCGATGGACGAAACGATGCCCAGTCCCGTGACGACGACTCGACGCATGGGAGACCTCCCTCTCAGCTCTCGGAAAGAGCGACTTTCATATCTTTGACCTGGTAGATGACCTCGCCATCCGCCTCGACGATGCCGTCCGCGACACCCATGGTGAGCCGGCGTGTCTGCACGGCCTTGGTGAAATCAACCTTGTAGGTCAGCATCTTGCGGTCCGGGCGCACCATGCCGGTCAGCTTCACCTCGCCCACGCCGAGCGCGTAGCCGCGGCCCAGCCAGCCGCGCCAGCCAAGGTTGAAGCCGGTCAGCTGCCACAGGCCGTCAAGGCCGAGGCAGCCGGGCATGATCGGGTTGCCCGGGAAGTGGCAGTCGAAGAACCACAGGTCCGGGGTAATGTCGAATTCCGCGACCACGTGCCCCTTGCCGTGCAGGCCACCATCACCCGAAATATCGGTGATGCGATCCATCATCAGCATGGGCGGCGCCGGAAGCTGCGCATTGCCCGGTCCGAAGAGCTCGCCGCGCGCGCATTTCAGAAGATCTTCCTTGCCGAAGCTGGTGGGATAATCGGCCATGCAGGCGCGCCCCTTTGTACTTTGTGTCAGGTTGCGCCCCCTCTATCATCGCGAAACCGCGCCATGCAAGCCTGCGCATTGCGCCGTCACCTTGCGGCGCGGACCATGCCAGCTTCGGATTTCCATTTGAAAAGGGCACCTGCGAACCATTATATACGTCTCATGGAGCTAGGGCACTGGACTGAGCTATGACGAGCGACCCCATTCAAAGAGGCAGCGACTGGTTGAGCCGGGCGGGGCTCCGGCCCACGCGGCAGCGCGTTGCGCTGGCGGCGCTGCTGGTGGGCGACGGCAAGCACCGGCACGTCACCGCCGAGAGCCTCTATGCTGCGGCCCAGGCCGAGGGTGAGGGCGTGTCTCTGGCCACGGTCTACAATACGCTGCGCGCCTTCTGCGATGCCGGGTTGATCCAAGAGGTCACGGTTGACGGCAGTCGCAGCTATTTCGACACCAACACCCGCGACCACCCGCATTTCTTCTGGGAGGACGAAGGGCATCTGACCGACGCCCCCTCGGAGGACCTGGTGATTTCAAAGCTGCCGAGCGCGCCGGACGGGGCCGAGATCGCCTCGGTCGACGTGGTGATCCGCCTGCGCAGGAAGTAATCCGCGCTCCCGGTGACGTGTGAAGGGTGCGCCGCCCCTGTTTCTGCGGCGCTCTCCCCCGGCGTATTTGGGCCCGGCATATTTTAACGCGGTGCGTTTTGACATGGCCGCCCCTGCGGCGGACCCGAGGCATGCGCCGGAACCCTGTGCGCGGCGGTGGCGTTTTTTATGGGAAACCGGAATAGGAGGTCCCCATGAGCCGCAAGCTGACCCTGCAATCCATCGAACCGATTACCCATAACGTTCACCACTTGGTCTTCGACCGGCCCAAAGGGCTCGACTTTGTGCCCGGGCAGGCGATCGACCTGGCGCTCGACCGCGATGGATGGCGCGAGGAACGGCGGCCCTTCACCTTCACCTCGCTGCCGGGCCAGGATCGGCTGGAGTTCGTTATCAAGTCCTACCCCGAGGACGCCGAGGGCCACGACGGGGTAACCGAGCGCATCGGCCAGCTGCAGCCCGGCGACACGGTCCTCGTCGAGGAGCCTTGGGGCGCGATCGAAGACAAGGGCGACGGTGTCTTCATCGCCGGCGGTGCAGGCGTCACGCCGTTCATCGCCGTTCTGCGCAAGAAGTTGGAGGAGGCGGGCACGCTCGAGGGCAACACGCTGGTCTTTTCGAACAAGACCGAGGCTGACATCATCCTGCGCGAGAGCTTCGAGGGGATGCCGGGGCTGAAGACGGTCTTTGTGGTCACCGAGGAGACAGCGAGCCCGCTGCATCGTGAGCAGATCGATGGCGAGCTTCTGGCCCAGGTGGTCACCCCGGGGCGCGACGTCTGCTATGTCTGCGGACCGGATGCGATGCTCGACGACATGTCTGCGGCACTGCGCGGGATCGGCGTCGACGACGGTCGCATCGTCACCGAGGAATTCGACTAACCTGCAGCGGTCGGGGCGCTCAGAACCATTGCCCCGGCTCCATCAGCCCGAGGTCCAGTAGCTGCTGCGAATGCCATTCGAAGCGCGCCGAGTTGTGCCAGCGGAAGCCGGCGATCTCGGCGCTCGAGCCGGGGTTGCGCTTCAGCGCCTTGGCAGTCCGGAACGACGCGATCGCGGCTGTCAGATTGTTGTGCCAGGGGCAGGCATAGGTGTTGTATTCCTCGTCGCTGAAGGTGTGATCGTCGCGCAGCCTCAGGCCCTTGTCCGCGCGGAAGAGGGAGATGCGGTCGATGTTGCGCCGCTCCTTCGGAACGTGCTCGTCGAAGCGCCAGCGCAGCCCTCCGAAGAAATCCAGCTGCCGTTCCTTGGGGTGACCGTGGTTCGCCGGGTCCGGGCGGGCCTGCGCGTAATAACCCGAGCGGTCCAGCCAGGCGTCGTCCAGTGAGACCGCGCTCGGAGCCGCGCAAAGATCGCCGGCGTAGAGGTCGATCACGTAGGTGAGCATCGCGTCGCGTCGCTCCTCGGCGTGATAGGCCAGCATTTCGCCGATGCTGCGGGTTTCGCAAAAGGGGAAAAAGAGGAACTCGGCGTTGTAGCAATAGTACATCCAGCGCCCCGGGACCGCCCCGCCCATGCGCGAGACCGCGCGCGGCACCGCCCCGGGCACGTGGGGATCGAAGTCGATGCGATGGGTGCGTTCGGCGACGTCTGCGGCAAGTTCCAGATGGCGCGGCATGAACATGAGAACGGGGGCGAAGCCAAGCTGCATGTGGTGGCGCGCGGTGGTGTCGACCTCGGCCTGATCCTCGCAGAAGATCATCGCCAGCGGCCGCGCGCCGGTTGCCTTGCGCAGCCCCGCCGCCTGCCGTTTCAGGAACTCGTCCAACCCGCTATACTGCATCCGCTCTTCGCCCGGCGTTTTGACCGGACAGTCGGGGAAAAGCGATTGCATTGCAAGACGGGGCGGTATTGCGCTATGCGCACGCCCTGAAACGCCGAACCGGAGTGCTCACATGTCCCACTCGAAGTCCGAGCCGAAGAAGCTCTTCATCAAGACCTACGGGTGCCAGATGAACGTCTACGACAGCGAACGCATGCTCGAGGCGCTGGGCGGGCAGGGTTACGTCGAGACCCAGAGCCCCGACGACGCTGACATGATACTGCTCAACACCTGCCACATCCGCGAGAAGGCCGCCGAGAAGGTCTACTCCGAGCTGGGCAGGTTCCGTCACCTCAAGGAAGAAAAGCCCGATCTGAAGATCGGCGTCGCCGGCTGCGTGGCCCAGGCTGAGGGCCGGGAGATCATGCGCCGCCAGCCCCTGGTCGACCTCGTGGTCGGCCCGCAGAGCTACCACCGCCTGCCTGAACTCGAGGCAAAGGCGGGGCGGGGGGTGAAGGCGCTCGACACGGACTTTCCCGAGGAGGACAAGTTCGAGAAACTGGTATCGCGTCCCAAGGCCAAGCGGGGTCCGACCGCCTTCCTGACGGTGCAGGAGGGCTGCGACAAGTTTTGCGCCTTCTGCGTTGTGCCTTATACCCGGGGTGCAGAGGTCTCGCGTCCGGCCCAGCGTGTGCTTGCCGAGGCACGCGATCTTGTCGAGCGCGGCGTGCGCGAGATCACTCTGCTGGGCCAGAACGTCAACGCGTACCACGGTCACGAGCAGGGGCTTGCCGGGATCATCCGCGATCTGGCAAAGATCGACGGCCTCGAGCGCATTCGCTTCACTACCTCGCACCCCAACGATATGGACGACGCGCTGATCGCGGCGCATGGCGAAGTCGAGAAGCTGATGCCCTACCTGCACCTGCCGGTCCAGGCGGGCTCCGATCGAATCCTCAAGCGGATGAACCGCCAACACACCGCCGAGAGCTACCTGAAAGTGGTCGAGCGGCTGCGCGCGGCGCGGCCCGACCTGCACCTCTCGGGCGATTTCATCGTCGGCTTCCCGGAAGAGACCGAGGAGGATTTCCAGGCGACGCTCGATCTCGTCGAGGCGGTGCAATACGGCTCGGCCTACTCGTTTAAGTATTCCGAGCGTCCGGGCACCCCGGCGGCCGAACGCGCGCAGGTCTCCGAGTCGGAAAAGGACGACCGGCTGCAGCGTCTTCAGGCCCTCCTCGTGCGCCAGCAGCGCGCGCTGCAGGACGCCATGGTCGGCCGCGAGGTCGGCGTGCTCTTCGAAAAGCCCGGCCGGCAACCGGGGCAGATGGGCGGCAAGTCCGACTACCTGCACGCGGTGCACGTGATGGGCGAGGGGCTCTCGGTGGGCGATCTGCGCCGGGTCCGCATCCTCGAGTCCGGGGCCAATTCGCTGAAGGGCGAGCTGGTCTGAACAAAGCGCCGCGCCGTATTTTTGCCACAGGTTCGGGTAAAACGCCGGGGATTGATCCGTAGGCCGCGACAATGCGGCCCCAACGCCGCCGATGATCGCCGCTTGGACACAATATATGGTAGTTCTCTCTTCACAGAGTGGAAATTGCTGCTAGTCTCCCGTCGCGTAAGGGGTTTGGCCCGGTGCGGATCGTTCCGCGCCTGAGGGCCAATGGTATCAACATCGAAAGGGACAGAGGCTGTGGCGACACGCTTTTCCAAGACCCTCCGCGGCATTCTGGGAGTGGCGGCGGTTTCCGCGCTTGCCCTGACCGGCGTCGCGGCTCCGGCAGCCGCTGCCGCAGACGGTCTGAACACACCGGTCATTTCCACGCAGAACACCCGCACCATCCGCGGGGAGCGCTACATCCCGGGCATCTCGCTGTCGCCGGACGGCTGCGAAATCTGGGTCATGGACGATGGTGCCGAGGGATATGCCGTCTCGCGGGTCACCCGCGACGGGCGCCCGGTCTGCCACGAGATCAACATCTGTGGCACGCTGAAGGCAGACCAGTATTTCGCCACTGACAGCTACAGGATCTACCCGCAGAGCCGCGGCCGCCTCGAGGAATTCTTCCGCGACTCCACGGCCTTTGGGTACATCATCGTCGGCCACACCGACTCTCGCGCCAGCAACGCCTACAACGACCGGCTGAGCCTGAACCGCGCCAACTCGGTGGCCGCGGTGGCCAACGCCAGCGGCGCCCGTATCATCGACGTGCGTGGCTACGGCGAGAACTACCCGGTGGCGACCAACAGCACCGTCGAGGGCATGGCGAAGAACCGCCGTGTCGAAATCCTGTGCGTGCGCTGAGGGGGACCGGCCAGATGAAACTCGCAAAACTCGCCCTCGCGCTTGCTGCCGTCTCGAGCCTTGCCGCCTGCGACATGCCGATCGGCGAGGACAAGAGCCAAGACGTCAACCTGGTCGACCGCAACGACCTGTCGCAGATCCGTTGGGGCGTCTGGGTCGACCCGGACGGCTGCGACAACTGGATCGCCGATGATGGCGTCGAGGGCTATCTCGCCCGCCGTCTCGACAAATACGGCAAACCCGTCTGCTCCGGCATCGCCCCACCAACCGTGGCCACCGGCCCGTTCAAGCAGGGCGCCACTTCGGTGATCGGGGATCCGCTCTGACCGGGGTGCCCACAGTCAAATGCCAACGGCCGCGCGATGCCCACCGCGCGGCCGTTTTGTTTCTTTCACACCGGTGCCGCGCCGAAGCTGCTTGACCTCGGGCCCTGCGGCTTGGCACCATGAGCTTGCACTCAAGCGCAGGAGACATGCGTGAACACAGGCATCCTGACCGAAGCCATCCTGGAATTCCCGGACAACCGCCTCCTCATCGATCTGTGCGGGGAATACGACCGCAACCTCACCGACATCGAAGCCCGAACCGGCGTGCAGATCCTGCGCCGGGGCAACCAATTGGCGCTGCACGGCCCGGCCGAGGCGCAGGAAGCCGCGCGCGAGGTGCTCAACGCCCTCTACCAGCGGCTGGAACAGGGCCGCTCGGTCGGCCGCGGCGACATCGACCGCGAGTTCCGACTCGCCCCCGAGGAGCAGGAACCGGGCGACCAACTCGAGATGTTCTCGGCAGGCAAGGTCGAGATCAAGACCCGCAAGAAGCTCATCGAGCCGCGCACGGACGCGCAGAAAGCCTATGTGCGCGCGCTTTTCGAGAATGAGCTCGCCTTCGGCATCGGCCCGGCCGGCACGGGCAAGACCTATCTCGCCGTCGCCGTTGGCGTGAACCTCTTCATCACCGGCCAGGTCGACAAGATCATCCTCAGCCGTCCTGCGGTCGAGGCGGGCGAGAAGCTCGGCTACCTGCCTGGCGACATGAAGGACAAGGTCGACCCCTACATGCAGCCGCTCTACGACGCGCTGAACGACTTCCTGCCCGGCAAACAGCTCGCCAAGATGATGGAGGAGAAGACCATCGAGATCGCGCCGCTGGCCTTCATGCGTGGCCGGACCCTGTCGAACGCCTTCGTGGTGCTCGACGAGGCGCAGAATGCCACCTCCATGCAGATGAAGATGTTCCTCACCCGCCTCGGCGAGGGCTCGCGCATGGTGATCACCGGCGACCGCAGCCAGGTCGACCTGCCGCGCGGCGTGCAATCGGGCCTGCAGGACGCCGAGCGCCTGCTCAGCCACATCGACAAGATCAGCTTCAACTATTTCACCTCTGCCGACGTGGTGAGACACCCCCTTGTGGCGAAGATCATCGAGGCCTACGAGAAGGACGCGGAGCGCGGGGCCTGAGGGCCCCCGCTTCTTCTTCTTGGTTCCAATATCCCGGGGGTCCGGGGGCGCCGCCCCCGGCTTGAACATATGGCTCAGCTCACCGACACGATCATCGAGGACGACCGTTGGGAGGAGGCCGGGCTTGAAGACCTCGCCGAGACCGCGGCCCGTGCCGCGCTGGTCCATCTCGGCCTCGATCCCGAAGGGTTCGAGATCGCCCTTCTTGCCTGCGACGACGCGCGCATCGCAGAGCTGAACGCAGAGTTCCGAGAGAAGCCGACCCCGACCAATGTGCTCTCCTGGCCCTCCGAGGAGCGCGGAGCCGAGGTCGAGGGGGAGGCGCCGGAGTTGCCCGAGACCGAGGACGGCCCCTTCGCCACCGAGCTCGGTGATCTCGCCATCGCCTTCGAGACATGCGCCCGCGAGGCGCAGGAGGCGGGCAAGACCATGGCCGACCATGTGACGCATTTGATCGTTCATGGAACCTTGCATCTTCTGGGCTATGATCACCTGCGTGACGGCGATGCGACGCTGATGGAAAATTTAGAGACGGAAATACTTGGCAAGATGGGTATCGCGGACCCATATTCGTCTGACCTCTGAGAGACACAGGATCAAAAGGACCGATGGGAGACACTGACGATTCGTCTAATGCAGCGCATGGCGCGCAGGAAAACGAGCAGATTGACCGGCCTCCGGGTTTCTTCAAACGCATCTTTTCGGGCCGTGTGAACGGAACCGAGGCTGCGACAGAAACGGGGCAGGGTCTCGTGGCCGCTTACGAGCGGCCCGTACATGGCATGATGAACCTCCGGCGCATGCGCGTGGAGGACGTGGCGATTCCCAAGGCGGAAATCGTTGCCGTGCCCGATACACTCGCCATGGATGAGCTTGTGACGGTCTTCCGCGACAGCGGCATGACCCGTCTGCCGGTCTATTCCGGCACGCTCGACACGCCTGTCGGAATGGTGCACCTCAAGGATTTCGCCCTGCTGCACGGCTTCAACGGCCATGGCGAAGAGTTCGACATGAAGAAGATGCTGCGTCCGCTGCTCTTCGTGCCGCCCTCGATGCCGATCGGCGTGCTGCTCACCAAGATGCAAACCGAACGCCGGCACATGGCGCTGGTGATCGACGAGTACGGCGGTGTCGACGGTCTCGTGACGATCGAAGATCTGATCGAACAGGTGATCGGCGAAATCGAGGACGAGCATGACACCGAGGAAGGCCGCAACTTCTTCCGCGAGAAATCGGGCAGCTGGCTGGCGCTGGCCAAGACCCCGCTCGAGGAGTTCGAGGCAGCCACCGGTATTGCGCTCACCGACCCGGACGAGATCGACGAGGAGGAGATCGACACGCTCGGCGGCCTCGTCTTCATGCTCGCCGGTCACGTGCCGGCGCGCGGCGAGGTGATCCCGCATCCCGACGGTATCGATTTCGAGGTGGTCGACGCCGACCCGCGCCGCATCAAGCGGCTGCGGGTGCGTCCTTCGGCCCCGGCCGCCGACGTATCCATCACCCCTCCGGCGCTGCTGCCGCCGGCGAAACCCGAGGGTGCGGCCCAGCTGAGCGGCGGCGACACCGGGGTCGCGCGTGGCTGAACCGGAGGTGCGGCCCGATGCGGAAACTGCGGACAACCATCGCGAGATGATGGCCCCCGTTGCCGCCCGGGCCGCACGCCTGCTGACGGGCCGTGCCGCGGTTCTCCCGGCGCTTGCCTGCGGCGGGCTCATGGCCTTGGGACAGGCGCCGTGGAACCTGTGGTACGTCGCGCTGGCGGGGCTCGTGCTGTCCATGGCGCTCTTTGCACTGCAGCGCAGGCCTCGTGCCGCGCTCGCCATCGGTTGCGGCGTCGGCACGGGCTATTTCGGCCTGGCGCTCAACTGGCTCACCGAGCCATTTCAGGTCGATGCTGCGGTCACCGCCTGGATGGCGCCCTTTGCGCTCTTGTTCATGGCGGCAGGGCTGGCGCTCTTCTGGGGACTTGCCTTCTGGGGCGCCGTACAGGCACCGCGGGCCAGGCTCTTCGCGCTCGTGGTCAGCTGGGGGCTGGCCGAGCTGGCACGAGGCTATCTCTTCACTGGCTTTCCCTGGGGGCTCGTCGGCTACCTCTGGGAGCCAACGGGCGCGATCCAATGGGTAGCCTGGACTGGTTCCTTCGGGCTGACGCTCGTGACCCTGGCATTGGCGGCGCTGCTGGCCCGCGGGCTGTGCGGCGCGTGGCAGGCGGGGGCGCTGGGGCTTGTCCTTGTGCTCGGGCTGCTTGTCGGTGGGGCGCAGATGGTGCCGCCGCTGCAGGACTTGGGCGGCCGCCCGGTGGTCCGCCTTGTCCAGCCCAACGCGCCGCAGACCCAGAAATGGGACCGCGCCTATATCCCGATTTTCTTCGAGCGACAGGTCGAGTTCACCGCGGCCCCGGCGCAGGACGGTCTGCCGCGCCCCGAACTCATCGTCTGGCCCGAGACCGCGGTGCCGCGGCTGCTTGAGAACGCCGAGGGCGAGCTGCGGGTGATCACCGATGCCGCCCTGCCGGGCCGGGTGGTGCTCGGCATCCAGCGCAGCGAGGGCTACGATTACTTCAATTCCCTGGCACTGGTCACGCAGGGCCCGAAGGTCGAGGCGGTCTACGACAAGCACCATCTGGTGCCCTTCGGCGAGTACATGCCCTTCAAGGAACTCTTCCGCCACATCAACGTCAGCGGTATCGCCGCGCGGGCGGAGGGCGGCTACTCCGCCGGGCCGGGGCCGCAGCTGCTCGATCTGGGCGGGGAGATGGGCTACGCGCTGCCGCTTATCTGCTACGAGGCGGTCTTCCCCCAGGACCTGCGCGGCGCTCCGCGGCCCGAGCTGCTGCTGCAGATCACCAACGACGCCTGGTTCGGCAATTTCTCGGGCCCCTATCAGCACCTCGCGCAGGCCCGGATCCGGGCGATCGAGCAGGGCCTGCCGATGCTGCGCGCCGCCAACACCGGCGTGTCGGCGGTGATCGACGGCGCGGGGCGCGTGCTGAAATCGCTGCCGCTGGGCGAGGCCGGCTTCATCGACGCCCGCCTGCCGCCGCCGCTGCGCGTGACGCTCTACAGCCGGACCGGCGATCTGCCCCTCCTTGGGCTTCTGGCCGTGCTGATGCTGCTCGCCTTCCGCCCGGCTCTGCACAAGTCGCGACGTAATTCGGATTGACGCCGCTTTCGTTGCCGCGTAGCGAGAAGGTTCATATCCCTGTCACAACGGCTTCCTGGCGTGACAGCTGGTACCTAATGGAGCGCTTATGTCCCGACAGAACTATATCTTCACCTCGGAATCCGTTTCCGAGGGGCACCCCGACAAGGTGTGCGATCGCATTTCCGATGCCGTGCTCGACGCTCTTCTGGCAGAGGACCCCCTGGCCCGGGTCGCCTGCGAGACCTTCGCCACCACCAACCGCGTGGTGATCGGCGGCGAGATCGGCCTGACCGACCAGGACAAGCTGCATGACTACATGGAGCGCATCCCCGATATCGCCCGCGCCTGCATCAAGGATATCGGCTACGAGCAGGACAAGTTCCATCACGCCACCTGCGAGGTGACCAACCTGCTGCACGAGCAATCGGCGCATATCGCCCAAGGCGTGACCGGGCAGGGTGACCGCGACGAGGGCGCGGGCGATCAAGGCATCATGTTCGGCTATGCCACCAACGAGACGCCCGAGCTGATGCCGGCGCCGATCCTCTATTCGCACGCCGTTCTCAAGCGGCTCGCCGAGGCGCGCAAGTCCGGGGCCGAGCCGATGCTGGGTCCGGACGCCAAGTCGCAGATCTCGGTGCGCTACGAGGGCGGCAAGCCGGTCGGCGTGACGTCGATCGTGCTGTCGACCCAGCACAGCGACGAGGGGCAGACTTCGGACGATATCCGCGCCATCGTCGAGCCGTACATCCGCAGCACGCTTCCCGAGGGCTGGATCAGCCCCGAGACCGAATGGTGGGTGAACCCAACCGGCAAGTTCGTCATCGGCGGGCCGGACGGCGATGCGGGCCTGACCGGGCGCAAGATCATCGTCGACACCTACGGCGGCGCGGCTCCGCATGGCGGCGGTGCCTTCTCGGGCAAGGATCCCAGCAAGGTCGACCGCTCGGCGGCCTATGCCGCGCGCTACCTTGCCAAGAACGTCGTGGCGGCAGGTCTGGCCGAGCGCTGCACCGTGCAGCTCTCCTACGCCATCGGCGTCGCCAAGCCTTTGTCGATCTATGTCGATACCCACGGCACCGGCGATCTTGAAGCCGCGGCGATCGAGCGGGCCATCCCCAAGGTGATGGACCTGACCCCGCGCGGCATCCGCACCCATCTCGAGCTGAACAAGCCGATCTACCAGCGCACCGCGGCCTATGGCCACTTCGGCCGCGCGCCCGAGTCGGACGGCGGCTTCTCGTGGGAGCGGACCGATCTTGCAGAGGCGCTGAAGCGCGAGATCTGAAGCCGGGCAATTCCCATCAATCGGAATTGCGCGGGATCAGGCGGGCCGGAAGGAGACCTCTGGCCCGCTTCGCTTTTGGCGCTCTGACCTATGGTCAATCCCGGCGCCGCATGCCATGGCATGCCACATGGATTTGTGGATTGCCGTCACCCTCTGCGCTGCCTTCTTCCAGACCTTGCGCTTCATGCTTCACAAGGTGCTGAGCACGGGCGGGCTCACCGCAACCTCCTCGACCTTCGCGCGCTTTGCCTATGCCGCGCCCGCCGCCGTGCTGGTCGTAGCGACCTACCTGATCGCCACTGGGCAGGGCTGGCCGCAGCTGAGCTCCGCCTTCTGGGCCTATGCGCTCTTCGGCGCCCTGGGGCAGATTCTCGCCACGGTCTTGGTCGTGGCGCTGTTCCGGCAGCGCAACTTCGCCGTCGGCATCACCTTCAAGAAGACCGAGGTCATCCAGACCGCGCTCGTCGGCCTCGTGGTGCTGGGCGAGAACATCTCGGCGGCGGGCTGGGGGGCGATCCTCATCGGCCTCATCGGGGTCCTGCTGCTCTCCGAGACGCCGGGCCTTTCGGGCAACTGGCTGCGCCGCATCGGCAGCCGGGCGGTGGCACTCGGCCTCGCCTCTGGCTTCTTCTTTGCGATCTCCGGTGTCGGCTATCGCGGTGCCTCGCTCGAGATCGCCTCGGAGGCGCCCTTTCTTCGCGCCGGGGTGACACTGGTCTGCGTGGTGCTGTCGCAGGCCCTCGGCATGGCGCTCTGGCTGCGGCTCTTCGAGCCGGGGCAGATCACCGCCGTCTGGCAGGCACGTCGCACCGCGATCTGGCTTGGCCTCACCTCGATGGCCGGGAGCCTGTCGTGGTTCACCGCCTTTACCCTGCAGACCGCCGCCTACGTGCAGGCGCTGGGGCAGGTCGAGCTGATTTTCTCGGTCATGGCCTCGGTTCTGGTCTTCAAGGAGAGCATCACCCGCCGCGAGCTGGCGGGCATCGGCTTCCTGTGCCTGTCGGTGCTGATCCTCGTGCTCGTGCTCTGAGCGCCGGATCCGGGTTGCGCCGGGCGGGGGAGGCTGACATTTTCCGCGCCAGAAAAGGAGCCCGCCCCATGTCCTTCACCCTTGCCACCTGGAACATCAACTCGGTCCGCCTGCGCGAGCCCATCGTCCTCAAGCTGCTCGCCGAAGAGGGGCCGGACGTGCTGTGCCTGCAGGAGACCAAGAGCCCGGTCGACAAGATCCCGCTCGAGCAGTTCGCGGCGCTTGGCTACACCCATATCGTGGCGCGTGGGCAGAAGGGCTACAACGGCGTCGCCATCCTGTCGAAGCTGCCGCTGCTTGACGCCGGCGATCAGGATTTCGCCACCCTCGGCCACGCCCGCCACGTCGCGGCGAAGCTCGAGAACGGCGTCACCATCCACAACTTCTACGTCCCCGCCGGCGGCGACGAGCCGGACCGCGAGGTGAACGAGAAGTTCGGCCAGAAGCTCGACTACCTGACCGAGATGCGTGACTGGTTCCACGCCCACAAGCCCGAGAAGTCGATCCTCGTCGGCGATCTCAACATCGCCCCGCGCGAGGATGACGTCTGGAGCCACAAGAAGCTGCTAAAGATCGTCTCGCACACGCCGATCGAGGTCGAGCACCTGGCGCAGGCGCAGGACGCGGGGGAGTGGGTCGACATCACCCGGCAGGACATCCCCGAGGGGCAACTCTATTCGTGGTGGTCCTACCGCGCGCGCGACTGGGACGCGGCGGACAAGGGGCGGCGGCTCGATCACGTCTGGGCGACGCCGGATATCTCGAATGCCGGGCACGGCTCGCGCATCCTGCGCGCCGCGCGTGGCTGGGAGAAGCCCTCGGACCACGTGCCGGTTTTCGCCAGCTTCGACCTCTGAGCCACAGTCGCGTCCGGGCGGCGCACAAGTCCGGGCGCTTGCGGAACAATCCGCGATGCGCTCTGGTTGAGGCGGGGCCGGGACAGGGTTCCCGGACGCAACATCGGAGCGCCGTGCATGGGCCCCAACACCACGATCTTCGCCGTCTTCCTGGCGGTTGCCCTGCCGCTTCTGGTGGCCTTCGCCGTCTGGCGCGCGGTCACCACGGCGCGCACGCCGCAGGGGGCCGTCGCCTGGACGGTCTTTCTGGTCGCGGCGCCGTGGTTCGCGCTGCCGGCCTATCTCTTCTTCGGGCAGCACAAGCTCAAGGGCTACCGCATCACCCGGCGCAGCAGCCGCCTCGTGCGGCGCGAGATGGACGCATTCTGCGCCGACTACCCGCCCGCAGAAGCCGACGGGGCCCGCTACCGCGCCTTCGAGCGACTGGCGGCGATGCCGGCGGTTGGTGGCAACTCGGCGAACCTCCTGGTCGACGGCAAGGCCACTTTCGAGGCGGTTTTCGAGGCGATGGACCGGGCGGAGCATTACCTGCTGGTGCAGTTCTACACCATCGCCGAGGACGGACTGGGCAACGAGATGGCCGAACGGATGATCGCGGCCTCGGCGCGCGGCGTGTCGGTGCGACTGATTTTTGATGGGGTGGGCAGCTACGGGCTGCCGGCGCATTACCTCAATGCCCTGCGCGACGCCGGGGTGCAGGTGGTCGATCCGGCGAATGCGCCGGGTCCGACCAAGCGCTTCCAGATCAACTTCCGCAACCACCGCAAGACGGTGATCATCGACGGGCAGGAGGGCTTCATCGGCGGCCACAACGTCAAGGATGACTATCTCGGCAAGAACCCCACCTTCGGCCCTTGGCGCGACACGCACCTGCACCTGCGCGGCCCGATGGTGGCGCAGCTGCAGCTGGTCTTCGCAGAGGACTGGCACTGGGCCACCGGCGAGAGCATCGGGGGCGGGCTCAACTGGCGGCCCGACAGTGCCGAGGAGAACCTCTCGGGCCTGGTGCTGCCCTCGGGGCCTGCCGACGACATGGACACCGGAGCGCTCTTCTTCATCTCGGCCTTGGCCGAGGCGCGCGAGCGGGTGTGGATCGCGACGCCGTATTTCGTGCCCGACCAGGACGTGCTTTCGGCCCTCGTTGGCGCCGCGCTGCGCGGCTGCGACGTGAAGGTGCTCGTGCCCGATGCCATCGACCACTACCTTCCGTGGCTCGCCGCCCATGCCTTCTTCGATGAGGTCCGCGCCGCCGGGGTCGAGGTGCTGCGCTACGAAGGCGGCTTCGTCCACCAGAAGGTCGTGCTGGTCGACGACGACTTCGCCGCAGTGGGCTCGGCAAACCTCGACAATCGCTCTTTCCGGCTCAATTTCGAGACAATGGCCCTGATTTTCGACCGCGGCTTCGCGTCGCGGGTGGCGAAGATGCTGGAGGCCGATTTCACCAGCGCCTACAAGATGGACAAGCCGCTGCACGAGCACCCGAGGTGGGTGCGTGCCGCCGCGCCCTTTGCGCGGTTGCTGGCCCCGATCCTGTGAAGGTGTCCGCCATGTCGCCCCTGTCCGCCTCTCCCAAGCCTGCCGCGACTACCGCCGCGAAAACCGTGCTGAAGGTCGCCAGCTACAATATCCGCAAGGCAATGGGCATCGACCGCCGCCGCGATCCGGCCCGGATCCTGCAGGTGCTCAACCACATCGGCGCCGACGTGGTGGTGCTGCAGGAGGCCGACCTGCGGCTCGGCCCGCGCCCCGCGGCCATCCCGCGTTTCCTGATCGCGCAGGAAACCGACTACGAGGTCGTGAACCTCGCCCGCAACGACGTCAGCCTCGGCTGGCACGGCAATGCCATTTTCGTCCGAAAGGGGCTTGAGGTAACCGACATCCGGCGCTTCGATCTGCCGGGGCTGGAGCCGCGCGGCGCGGTCATGGCTCGGGTCGAGGGGGTGAACGTCGTGGGCGCGCACCTCGGACTGCTGCGCCGCTACCGGCTCAAGCAGATGTCCGAGATCCGCGACCAACTCGGTGAGCTACGCGCCGAGGCGGCGATCTTCGGCGATTTCAACGAGTGGTCCGACGTGCGCGGCTACGAGCCTTGGGAGCGCGATTTCACCCTTACCCTGCCGGGCCGAAGCTACCACGCCTCGCGGCCCTTCGTGGCGCTGGACGGCATCGCCTACGGCAGCGCCCTGGCGCTCGACGATGCAGGGGTCGAGGAGGGCGGCGCGGCGCGGCGCGCCTCGGATCACCTGCCGATCTGGGCGCAGCTCTCGCGCCGCGGCTGATCCCATCGCGGCCAGTGTCGGGAGGCGGTCTTGCATCACGCCATGTCCTGCGCCATGTAACACTCCAAGCTAACCGCCGCAGCGGAGGATCATATGCTGGAACTGGGCAAGACCGAGGCCCCCAAGGGCGATCTCATCAAGGACGTCAGCGAAGCTGACTTCATGGCCGAGGTGGTCGACGCCTCGCAGGAGGTGCCGGTCATCGTCGACTTCTGGGCGCCGTGGTGCGGCCCCTGCAAGCAGCTCGGCCCGGCTCTCGAGGCCGCGGTGACCGAGGCGCGCGGCGCCGTCAAGATGGCCAAGGTCAACGTCGACGAAGCGCAGATGATCGCCGGTCAGCTGCGCATCCAGTCGATCCCGACGGTCTATGCCTTCTACAAGGGCCAGCCGATCGACGGCTTTCAGGGCGCGCTTCCGGCCTCCGAGCTTAAGGCCTTCATCGACCGGGTCGTGCAGGCCTCGGGCGGTGACGCCTCGGGCGGGCTCGACGAGGCCGTGGCCACTGCCGAGGAAATGCTCGAGCAGGGCGCCGCAGCCGATGCGGCACAGGTCTTCGCAGCGGTGCTCGAAGAGGATCCGAAGAACGCCAAGGCCTTCGCGGGCATGGTGGCGTGCTATCTCGCGCTTGGCGAGATCGAGCAGGCCGAGGCGGTGCTGAACGGCGCACCGGTGGAAATTTCCAAGGCCCCCGAGCTGGAAGCGGCACACGCCAAGATCGAGCTTGCCAAGCAGGCGAGCAACGCCGGCCCCGTCGCCGAGCTGACCGCCAAGGTCGAAGCGGACCCGGCGGACCTGCAGGCGCGCTTCGATCTCGCGCAGGCGCTCTACGCGCATGGCCAGACCGAAGAAGCGGTGACCCAGCTTCTCGATCTCTTCCGCCGCGACCGCGAGTGGAACGACGGGGCTGCCAAGACCCAGCTCTTCACCATCTTCGAGGCGCTCAAGCCGAACGATCCGGTTGTGCTCAACGGACGTCGCAAACTCACCTCTATGATATTTGCCTGATCGCCGATGCGCCCTAGCTCGCAGGTCATGGTGAGACGAACCGACCTTCCCGGAATGATCCCGGTCTTTCCGCTGCCCGGAGCCCTGCTGCTGCCGCGGTCGCGCCTTCCGCTGCACATCTTCGAGCCGCGCTATCTGGCGATGCTCGACGACGCGCTGAAGACCGACGCGCGGCTCATCGGCATGGTCCAGCCTGCGGCGAACGGCTCTGACGAGCGGCCCTCGTTGCAGCGCATCGGCTGCGCCGGGCGCATCACCCAGTTCTCCGAGACCGAGGACGGGCGCTACATGATCACGCTGTCGGGCCTGTCGCGCTTCCGGGTGATGGAGGAAGTCGACGGCTTCACCCCCTACCGTCGCTGCAAGGTCTCATGGGAGGGGTTCGAACATGATCTCACGTCGCATGCCGACCACGACGACAGCTTCGACCGCGGCGCCTTCCTGCGGCTTCTAGACCGGTATTTCGAGGCGCGCGGCCTCTCCGCCGACTGGGACACGCTGAAGGATGCCGAGGACGAGCTGCTGATCAACTCGCTCTCGATGCTGCTGGATTTCGCGCCCGAAGAGAAGCAGGCGTTGCTGGAGGCCCCGCGCCTGGAGTCGCGCCGCGAGACGCTGGTGACACTGATCGAGTTTGCCCTGCGCGGCGGAGAAGAGGACCTGATTCAATGAGCGAAGAGACATTCACCTTTGACCGCCGCATGCTCGAGGCGCTGGTCTGCCCGGTGACCCATGCCGTGCTCGACTACGATGCCGGGCGTCAGGAGCTTGTCAGCAGGGGCGCGGGGCTCGCCTTCCCGATCCGTGAGGGCATCCCGGTGATGCTGATCGACGAGGCCCGGCGGCTCGACAGCTGAGCGCAGAAAAGCGAGGGGGCGCGCCCCTCGCGCTCCACGGAATATTCCCGGCTGAAAGAACAAGGCGCGGTCCAAAGGGGACCGCGCCTTTTCCTGTCTCAGATGTCGAGCGCGAGCGCGCGGGCGAGGATCGCCGCATCCACGTTGCCGCCGGAGACGGTGCAGATCACCGCCTCGCCCTCGATCTCGCTGGCGCGGAAGAGCGCCGCGGCCAGGGCCACCGCGCCGCCGGGCTCGGCGATGATCCTGAGATGGCGGGCCGCGAGTTGCATGGCCTTGAGCGCCTCTTCCTCGGAGACGGCCAGTCCCGGCCCGCAGAGCCGCTGCATGATGGGGAAGGTGAGGTTGCCCGGCTGCGGCGTGACGATGGCGTCACAGATATTGCCGCCCATGGCCGCGTTGCGCTGGATTGTGCCCGCCGCCAGCGAGCGTTTGACGTCGTCAAACCCGTCGGGTTCGGCGGGGCGTGCGCGCAGGCCGGGGGCTTTGGCCTCGAGCGCCAGCGCGATGCCCGAGGTCAGCCCGCCACCGCCGCAGCAGACGAGCACATCGGCTTCGGTCACCCCCTCTTGGGCAGCCTGCTCGGCGATCTCCAGCCCGCAGGTGCCTTGCCCCGCGATCACCTCGGGCTCGTCGAAGGGTTTGACCAGCGTGAGGCCGCGCTCCGCCGCCAGACGGGCGCCGAGCGCGTCGCGGTCTTCCTTCTCGCGGTCATAAGGAACCACCTCCGCGCCGAGCCCCCGGGTGCCGGCGACTTTCGCGGCGGGGGCGTCGGCGGGCATGATGATCACTGCGGGCACCCCGAAGCCCTTTGCCGCCGCCGCGATGCCCTGCGCGTGGTTGCCCGAGGAGAAGGCGATCACCCCCTTGGCCCGCACCTCGGGATCGAGCGCGGAGAGCGCCGACCAGGCGCCGCGGAACTTGAAACTGCCGGTGTGCTGCAGGCACTCGGCCTTCACCAGCACGCGGCGCCCGGCGATCTCGTCGAGGAAGGGCGAAGAGAGCAGCGGCGTGCGGCGGGCGTGGCCTTGCAGCCGCCCGGCGGCGGCTTCGATGCGGGTGATGTCCATGGGATATCCTCGGGTTGTCGGTCTCGGGCAGACCCTGTGCCGGCCCGGGGGGCAAGTCAACGGGCTTGCCAGGCGGTGCCTCCGCTGGTGAGAGTAACGCCATGATCGAACGGCGCCACGAGGACAACGGCACACGCTCGCGGGCGCTCTACTCGCCCTGCGGGACCTATCGATACGGGTTGGAACGGCTCTGGCGCGAGACGCCGGGGCCCGTGCTGCTCTGGGTCATGCTCAACCCTGCCAAGGCCGACGAGCGGCGCAACGATCCCACCATAGACCGCTGCCAGCGGCGGGCGCAGGCGATGGGCTTCGGCGGCATGCGCATCGCCAATATCTTCGCCTTCCGCGCGCCGACCCCGGCCGAATTGCGCCGCGCCGAGACCCCGGTGGGGCCGGAGAATGACGCGCTTTTGCTGCGCTGGCACGCCGAGGCGGGGATGACGCTGGCCGGCTGGGGGATGCACGGTGCACATATGGGACGCGGGCCGCAGATCGCGGCGCAGCTCATTGGCGCCGTGCATGTGCTGGGTCTGACGAGGGACGGGCACCCGCGGCATCCGCTCTATGTGGCCTACAGCCAGCAGCCGCGGCTCTGGCATCGGCAGGCTGGATCGGCCGCCGGATGACCCCGATTGGCCGCGCCGGGGAACTTCGGGCTTCCCTTCGCACCTGAATCGCCCTATATGCGCGCATCCGGCCATGCGGGCCGGAGCGCTCCAAGGGCCCTGCTGGACGACATCCCGGCTTGTGCCATCCCTCAAACCTTCAAGGAGACCCCGATGTCGATCACCGTTGAAGAAAAGAACCGCCTGATGAAGGAATTTGCAACCAAGGAAGGCGACACCGGTTCGCCCGAAGTCCAGGTTGCCATCCTCACCAGCCGCATCACGACCCTGACCGAGCACTTCAAGACCCACAAGAAGGACAACCACTCGCGTCGTGGCCTTCTGAAGCTCGTGGCTCAGCGCCGCAAGCTGCTGGACTATCTGAAGGGCAAGGAAGAGGCACGTTACACCGACCTCATCCAGCGCCTCGGCATCCGCCGCTGATCCGCGCAGGATACGGAAGTCGCAGCGCCCGCTCCTCTGGAGCGGGCGTTTTGCGTTTCGGGCCTTGCGCCCTGGGGGCGGTCCCCGGCCTGTCCGAGGGCGCGCCGCGCTTATCACTTCCCAAAAGGCGGATTCTCCTGTATGCGCGCCCCATCTGAGACGTGACGCCTTTGGCTCCCGGGCACATGCAAGAGGATAGGGAGCGGTGGCAATGGGGCCACCATAGGAACGGGAGACCCGGAGGGCCGGGAGTGCTCCCTTACAGGATACGCTACATGTTCAACGTAACGACGAAATCCATGCAGTGGGGCGAGGAAACCCTCACCCTCGAGACCGGCAAGGTTGCCCGTCAGGCAGACGGCACCGTCATCGCCACGCTCGGCGAGACCTCGGTCATGGCCAACGTGACCTTCGCGAAGGAACCGAAGCCGGGCCAGGATTTCTTCCCGCTGACCGTCCACTACCAGGAAAAATACTATGCCGCGGGCAAGGTGCCCGGTGGCTTCTTCAAGCGCGAGGCGCGTCCGACCGAGAAAGAGACGCTGACCGCACGCCTGATCGACCGTCCGATCCGTCCGCTCTTCGTCCCCGGCTTCAAGCATGAAGTGCTGGTGATGTGCACCGTGCTGTCGCACGATCTGGTCAACGACCCCGACGTCGTGGCGATGATCGCCGCCTCGGCCGCGCTGACCATCTCGGGCGTGCCCTTCATGGGTCCGATCGCCGGCTGCCGCGTCGGTTACACCGATGGCGAATACGTGCTGAACCCGACCGTCGACGACATGCAGGGTCTGCGCAACAACCCCGATCAGCGTCTCGACCTCGTCGTCGCCGGCACCAAGGACGCCGTGATGATGGTGGAATCGGAAGCCTACGAGCTGACCGAAGACGAGATGCTGGGCGCCGTGACCTTTGCGCACGCGCAGATCCAGCCCGTCATCGACCTGATCATCGATCTGGCCGAATCCGCCGCGAAAGAGCCTTTCGACTTCCAGGCGCCCGACTACTCGGAGCTTTTCGAAGTGGTGAAGGGTCTGGGCGAAGCCAAGATGAAGGCCGCCTACGCGATCACCGACAAGCAGGCGCGCGTCGCCGCCGTGTCGGCCGCCAAGGAAGAGATCAAGGCACAGCTGAGCGAAGAGCAGCTCGAAGACGCGAACCTCGGTTCGGCGATCAAGAAGCTCGAGTCGGTCGTGCTGCGCTCGGACGTGGTGAAGAACAAGCGTCGCATCGACGGCCGCGCGCTCGACCAGGTTCGTCCGATCGTATCGGAAACCTCGGTTCTGCCGCGCACCCACGGCTCGTCGCTGTTCACCCGCGGTGAGACCCAGGCGCTGGTCGTGACCACGCTCGGCACCGGCGACGACGAGCAGATCATCGACGCCCTGCACGGCAACTTCCGCAGCAACTTCCTGCTGCACTACAACTTCCCGCCGTACTCGGTGGGTGAAGTGGGCCGCGTTGGCTCGCCGGGTCGCCGCGAAATCGGCCACGGCAAGCTGGCATGGCGCGCGCTGCAGGCCGTGCTGCCTGCACCGACCGACTTCCCCTACACCATCCGCGTGGTGTCCGAGATCACCGAATCCAACGGGTCGTCCTCGATGGCCTCCGTCTGCGGCGGCTCGCTGTCGATGATGGATGCAGGCGTTCCGCTGAAGGCACCGGTGGCCGGTGTGGCCATGGGCCTCGTGCTGGAAGACGACGGTGAGTATGCGGTGCTGACCGACATCCTCGGCGACGAGGACCACCTCGGCGACATGGACTTCAAGGTCGCAGGCACCGAGAACGGCATCACCTCGCTGCAGATGGACATCAAGGTCGCGGGCATCACCCCCGAGATCATGAAGCAGGCGCTGGCACAGGCCAAGGACGGCCGGATGCACATCCTCGGCGAGATGGCCAAGGCCCTCACCGAAGCCGGCGACTTCTCGGTCCACGCCCCGCGCATCGAGACCATGCAGATCCCGACCGACAAGATCCGTGAAGTGATCGGCTCGGGCGGCAAGGTGATCCGCGAGATCGTCGAAGTGTCGGGCGCCAAGGTCGACATCAACGACGATGGCGTGATCAAGATCGCCTCGGCCAACGGCGAAGCCATCCAGAAGGCCTACGACATGATCTACTCGATCGTGGCAGAGCCGGAAGAGGGCGCCGTCTACAAGGGCAAGGTCGTGAAGATCGTCGATTTCGGCGCCTTCGTGAACTTCTTCGGCAAGCGCGACGGCCTCGTGCACGTCAGCCAGATCGAGAACCGCCGCCTGAACCATCCGTCGGATGTGCTGAAGGAAGGCCAGGAAGTCTACGTGAAGCTGCTCGGCTTCGACGATCGCGGCAAGGTGCGCCTCGCCATGAAGATGGTCGACCAAGAAACCGGCGAAGAGCTGGCAGCGGACAAGAAGGAAGAGACCGCGGAGTGATCCGCGGCCTCGGCCCTCGCTGAAATGCACAAACGCCCCGGCCTTTCGGTCGGGGCGTTTTCTGTTGGGGGGACACTCGCCGCTGCGCGCGCTGCGCCCGCGTCTGGCTTCAGTGCAGCAGGGCAGGGGCCCGAGGCTGATCCAGCACCAGAGACGAGGTGCCCGCTCCGGCCCAGAAGCCTTCGAGGTGACGCGCAGGGTCGACTTTCTGGCGCATCTCCTCGGTAAGGGCCAGTAGGCCGGTCACCTGGTCCTGCGACCAGCTCAGCAGCAGCCCGGGCGCCGAGATCGCCGAAATCGGCGCATCCATCAGGGCCACCGGCGGCTCGTCCCGGTGCAACGCCTCGACCGGGCAGTCCAGCGAGGAGGTGCGGGTCTCGTCCCAGAGGGTGACCTCGTCGAGGCGGAGCGCCTCGAAATAGGGCACAAGCATTGGCTCGAGGACCAGCGGCAGCCAGTCCTCCTCCGGCTTGTAGAGCCCTTCGTGACGGCAGTGCCGCGCGATCCGTGAGACAAGCGTGGCATCGAGATCCGGCGGCTCGGCCCCGATCACCCAGAGCCAGACCATGCGTGCGAAATGTCGGAAGTCGCTGACACCAAGCGCCTGGGCGATCATGTCCCAGCGCACCGGCTGGCCGGTGGTCTTGATGATCTCATCGAAGGCCTCGGGGGCTTGGTCGGGCTGCGGCCCGCCAAGGCTCTCGAGCAGCGCCTCGAGTTCCTGCGGTGTCGTCGCTTCACTGCGAAGCGGACCCCAGGCGGTGGTTTCCGGCGTAAAGCCGGGCACGCGGAAGAAGGGGTTGAGCACCACGAAGACATGATCGTAGTCGCGCATCCACCAATGCAGGAGCTGCGCGTTCATGTTCGGATGTTCGAGACGTCGGGGCGTGTCGGTCAAACTGAGTCCTTTCCGGCCAGAGCGCCGGGCTTCTATCATCTGGTGCGTCAACGGCAAGCTGCGGGGGGATTCACCATGCGTGGCGGGGGAATCTCACCCTCGTTCGCACTTTTTTAACGATTTTCGACGCAGATCGAAAGGGCAAGCCGTCGTGACGCCACTCACGGAATTTGCACGACAATGGCTGGGATGCGCTTCGGACTCCGCAGGGTTCGGGGTCCGAGGCGCAGGCAGCTGGCGGGCTGAGCTTTGGGCTGGAACACGCTGGGCTTACATGTGCGGTCTGTCGACCATCCCGGAGCCGGACAGGTTTCGAAAAGCCGGAGACGTTGCAAAAAAGAGGCCGGGCGCGTGGCCCGGCCCAGTCCAACAGGGAGGTGCATGTGATGACCCGCACATGCCACGGGAACTGTTGAGGGACCTGACCGACGGGAGGAGTCCTATCCGAAAGGCTAGGTCAGAGTATCACCAAGTACAGTGTCAACCAATGGGCGAGCAGACGAAGATTGGCGGAAAACCGCTATGACGTGACATTTCCGCCGATTCGTCAGGCAACAAGCCGATAACCCCCGGATTCTGTGACCAAAATACGTGCGTTCGAGGGATCGGGTTCGATTTTCTGCCGCAGTCGATAGATGTGGGTCTCGAGCGTGTGCGTCGTCACACCGGCGTTGTAACCCCAGACTTCGTGCAGCAGAATCTCGCGCGGCACCACGCCTTCGGTCGAACGGTAGAGGAACTTGAGGATGTTCGTTTCTTTCTCGGTCAGCCGGATCTTACGGTCGTCCTCGGTCACCAGCAGCTTCATCGACGGCTTGAAGGTGTAGGGGCCGACGGTGAAGACCGCATCCTCGGACTGCTCATGCTGGCGCAGCTGCGCGCGGATGCGGGCCAGCAGCACCGGGAATTTGAAAGGCTTGGTGACATAGTCGTTTGCACCAGCGTCGAGGCCGAGGATGGTGTCGGCATCCGTGTCATGGCCGGTGAGCATGAGGATGGGCGACTTGACCCCCTGCTTGCGCATCAGCTTGCACAGCTCGCGGCCGTCCGTGTCGGGCAGGCCGACGTCGAGGATCAGCAGGTCGTAGACCTGTTCCTTCACCCGCGCCATGGCGGCAGCGCCGGTCTCGGCCTCGAACACCTCGAAATCCTCGGTCATGACCAGCTGCTCGGCCAGCGCTTCGCGCAGGTCGTCGTCGTCGTCCACCAGAAGGATGTTCTTGATCTGGGCCATTTGCCTCTCCGTCGTGCCGTCTCTGTCTTGCTGGGTCACATGTAAGCGTAAGGGGGAACAAACAAGTTTTGCTGCAGGGTTCTCACGCTCTCGTGTTGCGGGATGGCTTTTGTTACAGCAATGAAGCTGCTTTGTTTCAGCGCCTTCCCGGGCCGGCTGGCCCGGGTGTACCATCCGCCACGCTCGCCGCGGCCCAGACAGGAAGACGCCCATGTCCCTCGCGCCCGATCTCGGAGAATTGCTCGCCCGTGCCCGCGCCGACCTGCGCATGGGGGTGCCGGTGGTGCTGAAGGCGCGGGCCGGCGGCGCGCTGGTGATCGCGGCCGAGACAGTTTCGGCGGCGCGGTTGGCGGTGCTGCGGGCGCTGCCGGGAGAGCTTGACCTGACCATTACCGCGCGCCGGGCCGAAACGCTGAAGGCGCGGGCCTATGACGGCGATCTGGCGCGGGTGATCCTTCAAGGCGATGCGGGGCTCGACTGGGTGCAATCGATCGCCGATCCGGCGGATGACTTGGCCAAGCCGATGAAGGGCCCGCTCGCCACCCGCCGGGGCGGCGACACCGGGCTGCACCGGCTGGCGATCACCCTCGTGAAATCGGCGCGGCTGCTGCCCGCCGCCCTGATCCTGCCGCTTGCGGACCCCGAAGGCTTTGCGCAGGGCGAGATGCTGACCGTCGTCGAGGCCGACCCGGCAGGCCCCTACATGCTGACGCTGGCGCGGCTCGATCACGTGGTCTCGGCCAAGGTGCCGCTGCGCGCGGCGCAGAACGCCCGGCTGCACATCTTCCGGCCCGAGGATGGCTCAGACGAGCATTACGCCATCGAGATCGGCCGCCCGGACCGTTCCAAGCCGGTACTCTCGCGACTTCATTCCGCCTGTTTCACCGGCGACCTGCTGGGCTCGCTGAAATGCGACTGCGGACCGCAGCTCAATGCGGCGCTGGCGCAGATGGGCGAGGAAGGGGCAGGCGTCTTGCTCTACCTCAACCAAGAAGGGCGGGGCATCGGGCTGGCCAACAAGATGCGCGCCTACGCGCTGCAGGATCAGGGCTTCGACACGGTCGAGGCGAACCATCGGCTGGGCTTCGAGGATGACGAGCGCGACTTCCGCCTCGGCGCGGAGATCCTGCGCAAGATGGGCTTCGGCGCGGTGCGGCTGCTGACCAACAACCCCAACAAGATGGCGATGATGGAGCGCTGCGGCATCACCGTCGCCGAGCGCGTGCCGCTGAAGGTGGGGCTGAACACCTACAACGAACGCTATCTTGCCACCAAGGCCGAGAAATCGGGGCACCTGCTGTGAGCGGCGCGGGCGTGCGTGTGGGGGCGAATGACCTGGTGCTGACCCGCGCCGGTCTGCGTTTCGCGGGGCGGACGTGGCCCTGCGTTATCGGGCGCGGCGGCGTGCGGGCCTGCAAGCGTGAGGGCGACGGGGCGACGCCGGTCGGCGTCCACCGCGTGGTCGCCATGCTCTACCGGCCCGACCGCATGGCGCGGCCCGCTTTCTGGGCAGAGCCGATCCGGCTGCGCGATCTCTGGTGCGACGACAGTGGCTCGCCGGCCTATAACCAGCTGGTGCAGGCACCTTTCGCACCCAGCCACGAAACCCTGCGACGGGCCGATCCGCTCTACGATCTCGTGCTGATCACCGACTGGAACTGGCCCGAGGCCGAGCCGGGCCGCGGTTCGGCGATCTTCCTGCACCAGTGGCGGCGGCCGGGCTATCCGACGGCAGGCTGCGTCGGTTTCGCGCCGGGCGATCTGCGGGAGATTGCCGGGCGGATATTGCCGGGCACGCGGCTCGTGGTGCCCGAGCCGCTGGACGGCTGGCGCGCGGGCTGAGGCGGCAGCAGCGGGGGCACACCCCGTGCCGCCATGGGAAATCTTGTGCTGGCGAAGAAAGCGGCCGCGGGTCCTCTCAGGCCACGAGGCTGTGGGCGATGCCTTCGAGCAGGCCGAGGCATTGCGCCAGCTGGCCGCGGGTGACGAATTCGTCGGGCTTGTGGGCCTGGGCGATCTCTCCGGGGCCGCAGACCACCACGGACAGGCCCATCTGCTGGAACAGGCCGGCCTCGGTGCCGAAGGGCACCACGTCGGCGGAATTGCTGCCGGTGAGGCGGGAGATCAGATCGCGCGCCGCGTTGTCCTCCATCGGGATCAGCCCGGCGACCTCGCCGATCACCTCGGTGGTGATCTCGGCGTCGGGGTGCACGGCGCGCATGGCGGGCAGCAGTTCATGCTCGATGCAATGGGCCAGCGCCTCGTTGACGAACTCGGCGTCGCCGGGCTGCACCGGGCGCATTTCCCAATCGACCTCGGCCTTGCCGGGAATGACGTTATGCGCGACACCGCCGGCGAGGCGGCCGACGTTCACCGTGGTCCAAGGCGGATCGAAGCGGCTGCCGTGCGGCGCGCGGGCCTTCAGCGCCTCGGCCATCTCCATCAGCCGCTGGGTATAGCGCAGCGCGTAGAGCACCGCGTTCACGCCGCGGTCGGGGGCGGAGCCATGGCCCTCGAGCCCCGAGAACCGCGTGGTGTATTCGCAGCAGCCCTTGTGCCCCTCGATCAGCCGCATGCCGGTGGGCTCGCCGATGATCGCCATGCGCGGCGCGTGGCCGCGGCGCTGCAGCTCGGGCACCAATGCGCGGGCGCCGAGGCAGCCGACCTCCTCGTCATGGGTGAAGCAAAGATGCAGCGGGCGGCGCAGCGTCATCTTCGAGACCGGCTCGGCCAAGGCCAGCGCGGCGGCGATGAAGCCCTTCATGTCGCAGGTGCCACGGCCGTAGAGGTGATCGTCGCGCAGGGTCAAGGTGAAGGGGTCGCTGCTCCAGTCCTGATCGGTCACCGGCACCACATCGGAATGCCCCGAGAGCACCACGCCGCCGGGGATGTCCGGGCCGAGCGTGGCGAACATATTGGCCTTGGTGCCGGTCGCGTCGCGGAAGAGCTCGACCTTTGCGCCGAGGTGCTCGAGGTGATCACCCATCATGGCCATCATCGCGAGATTGCTCTCGCTCGAGACGGTCGGGCAGGCGATGAGGTGCTTCAGGTGCTCCTCGGTGGCGGGCAGAAGATGGCTCATGACCGAAGGCTTAGCAGGGACGGACGCCCGGTCAAACCTCTTGCGACCCGCGAAGAGGGAGAAGGCGCCCGATCCCTTGTGTGTACCGGGGGCGTTTCAGGGGACGCAGAGGCCGGCGTTTCGCTCTGCTCGGAAGAACACGAAGATCTGGCGTTTTTCTCGCCATTTGCTCTTGAAATGTGCGGTTGCGGGGCCGCTACGCCGGAGGTCACGGCGATTCTGCGCTGATTTTCATCGAAATTCCGGTTCAGACGCCGTTCATGACCCCGCGGAAGCCGGAGGTAATCGGCCTGCTGAGCAATGTGTCATGACGATTTTTTGCTGCGAAGGGACGCATTTGTGCCCGATGGTCCTGCAAAGACGCGAATCTCTTCGCGTTCGCGGCAACACGGTTGCAACATGGGTCTGGACGCGCTCTTATCCTACGCAAGACAGCGGAGAAAAATCCGCGGAACACAAAACGGGGAGCCGGATTTGCCAGATACCGGGACAAGCGACGCTTTTGTCGCCTTTGAGCGCGTGCAGAAAAGCTATGATGGCGAGACCCTTGTCGTCAAAGACCTGAACCTGAGCCTGCCCAAGGGCGAGTTTTTGACGATGCTGGGACCGTCGGGTTCAGGCAAGACCACCTGCCTGATGATGCTCGCCGGTTTCGAGACCGCCACCCATGGCGAGATCAAGCTCGACGGCGTGTCGATCAACAATATCCCGCCGCACAAGCGGGGCATCGGCATGGTCTTCCAGAATTACGCCCTTTTCCCGCACATGACCGTTGCCGAGAACCTCAGCTTCCCGCTCGAGGTGCGCAAGATCGGCAAGTCGGACCGCGAGGCCAAGGTCAAGCGGGCCCTCGACATGGTCGAAATGGGGGCCTTCGGCGGCCGCCGCCCGGCGCAGCTCTCGGGCGGCCAGCAACAGCGGATCGCGCTGGCGCGCGCGCTGGTGTTCGAGCCCGAACTGGTGCTGATGGACGAGCCGCTCGGCGCGCTCGACAAGCAGCTGCGCGAGAAGATGCAGTTCGAGATCACCGATCTTGCGCACCGACTGGGGATCACCGTGGTCTATGTGACGCACGACCAGACCGAGGCGCTGACCATGTCTGACCGCGTCGCCGTGTTCAACGACGGGCGCATCCAACAGCTCGCCCCGCCGGATCAGCTCTACGAGCAGCCCGAGAACAGCTTCGTGGCGCAGTTCATCGGCGAGAACAACACGCTCGAGGGCACCATCGCCGAGATCAGGGGCGACAATTGCGTGGTCAAGCTGGACGGGGGCGAGGTGATCGACGCCAAGCCGGTCAACGTGACCAAGGTCGGCGAGCGTACCCGTGTTTCGATCCGCCCCGAGCGCGTCGAATACAACAAGGATCGCCTGCAGGAAGGCGCCCACACGCTCAAGGCCAAGGTGCTCGAGTTCATCTACATGGGCGACATCTTCCGCACCCGGCTCGAAGTGGCCGGCAACCGCGACTTCGTCATCAAGACACGCAACGCGCCCGACCAGGTACGCCTGACCCCGGGCACCGAGATCGAGATCGGCTGGTTGCCCGAGGATTGCCGCGCGCTCGACGCCAACTGACGAGACTCTGCCCGCGCTGCCCCCCTTGCAGTGGGCGGGCGGTGCGGACCGGAAAGGTTCCGGCGGTTTGCCCGTGTCCTGGAACCCACAATACACAACGGGCTATCTAAGGGAGTTACAGATGAAACGGACCAAGACCCTCCTGGCCACCACCGCGCTCACGGTTGCCGCAGGCGCCGTCTCCGCGCAGGAAATGGCCAACGACATGACCCTCGTGTCGTGGGGCGGCGCGTATCAGACGAGCCAGATCAAGGCCTATGCCGACCCCTACAAGGAAATGCACCCCGAGGTGAACATCTCCTGGGATGAAAGCTCGGCCGAAGCCGTGGCAAAGCTGCGCGCGATGAACGAGGCCGGCAACATCACCTGGGACCTCGTCGACGTCGTGGCCTCTGACGCCATCCGCCTGTGCGACGAAGGCCTCGCCATGGAATACGATCCCGACGAGCTGCTCGCCGAGGCAGACGACGGCACCTCGGCCGAGGACGACTTCGGCGATATGATCGTCTCCGACTGCTTCATCCCGCAGATCGTCTATTCGACCACCTTCGGTTACCGCACCGACATGGTGCCCGAGGGCGCGGATGCGCCGTCGGACATCTGCTCGATCTTTGATCTCGAGACCTACCCGGGCAAGCGCTCGCTCGAGAAGCGCCCGATCAACAACATGGAATGGGCGCTGTACTGCGACGGCGTGGCCAAGGACGAAATCTACGACGTTCTGGCTACCCCGGAAGGCCAGGACCAGGCGCTCGCCAAGCTCGACACCATCAAGGACAGCGTCGTGTGGTGGTCCGCGGGTGCCGACACACCGCAGCTTCTGGCGGACGGCGAAGTCTTCATGGGCTCGACCTACAACGGCCGCCTCTTCTCGGTGATCGAGGAGCAGGACCAGCCGGTCGCCATGATGTGGGACATGCAGGTGTTCGATCTCGACGGGTGGATCATCCCCGAAGGCCTTGACGACGCCGCTCTGGCGCGTGTGAAGGACTTCGTGAAGTTCGCCACCGACACCCAGCGTCTGGCCGATCAGGCCGCCTACATCTCCTATGGTCCGGCACGCCAGTCGTCGGCTCCGCTTGTCGGTCAGCACGCCGACCTGGGCATCGACATGGCGCCGCATATGCCGACCGATCCGGCAAACGCGACGAACACGCTGCTCTACAACTACGAGTTCTGGGCGGACTATCGCGACGACATCGACGCGAAGTTCCAGGCCTGGCTCGCGCAATAAGCGCAGACGCGACATGGAGAGGGGCCGCATGGCCCCTCTCTGCACTCAAAGACCCATAATCTAATAAAAACAGACCCGCAGGGGGTAGGATGACAGCTTCGACCGATGTCCCGGAGAAAGGTGCCAACGGGCCCATGCTGGCCGCGGATGGTACGCCGCTAAAAAAGAGCCTGTCTCGGGCGTTGCGCGTGCAGAAGTTGCGAGCCCTCGCGCTCATCGCTCCACTGCTGATCTTCGTTCTGGTCACCTTCATCGCGCCGATCGGGGACATGCTGTTCCGCTCGGTTGAGAACCAGATTGTTTCGAACACGATGCCCACGACCACCAGGGCGCTCTACGACTGGGACGGCACGGGCCTGCCGCCCGACCAGGTGTTCGAAGATGCCTATTACGATCTGTTTGTGGCCGCCGAACGCAAGGAGCACACTCGCCTCGGTTCGCGCCTGAACTACGAACAGACCGGCGCATCGTCGCTCTTCCGCAAGTCGGGCCGTGGGCTCGACGACATCGGTGAGCTCTATCAGGATCAGTTCGAGGATCTCGACGAGAATTGGGACGACGCGCAGATTTGGGCCGAGATGATGGGCTCCGAGGACTGGCTCGCCAAGGAAGCCGCCTGGGAGAAAGGCGAGCGCCTGCCGAAATTCGCGCTGCGTGACGGCGTCGAGGAGCTGCTGCCGCGCACCGCCGAGCAATATGAGATCTTCGCGAATTACACCCACCGCGAAGAGGGGGACTCCCTGCTCGACGAAGAGCCCTGGTCGGCGGTGCACACCGCCCTCTATCAGGACCTCTCGACGCAGGATGTCTCGGGCTACACCGGCCCCCACGCCGACATGCTCAAGGCCGCCGCCGCGCTGGTGGCCAGCCCCGATTTCGAGACCGTCAGCTTCAAGGACGGCTTCGGCGAGATCGACAAGGACTGGCTCGAGCCGCAGATCTGGCGGACGCTGAAGCTCTACGCGCCCGACTACACCTCGGGCTATTTCCTCAACTCGGTGGATATGAAACTCACGCCGGACGGTGCCGAGGCGCGCCCGGAGAATGAGCGCATCTACATCATGCTCTTCAAGCGCACGCTGTTCATGAGCCTCGTGATCACCTGCAGCTGCATCCTGCTGGGCTACCCGGTGGCCTACATCCTGTCGAACCTGCCGGCGCGCAAGGCGAACCTGCTGATGATCCTCGTGCTGCTGCCGTTCTGGACCTCGCTCTTGGTGCGAACCTCGGCCTGGAAGATCATGCTGCAGCAGCAGGGCGTCATCAACGACGTGCTGGTGTGGATCGGACTGGTTGCCGATGACGGCCGCCTGACGATGATCAACAACCAGTTCGGCACGATCGTGGCGATGACCCACATCCTGCTGCCCTTCATGATCCTGCCGATGTACTCGGTGATGTCGACGATCCCCAAGACCTATGTGCGGGCGTCAAAATCGCTGGGCGCGACCGACTGGACGACCTTCTGGCGGGTCTATTTCCCGCAATCGGTGCCGGGCATCGGCGCGGGCTCGATCCTCGTGTTCATCCTCGCCATCGGCTACTACATCACCCCCGAGATCGTCGGCGGCACCACCGGTACCTTCATCTCGAACCGGATCGCCTATCATATCTCGACATCGCTGAACTGGGGCCTCGCGGCCGCGCTCGGCTCGATCCTACTGGCGGTGGTCCTGATCCTCTACTGGGCCTACGACCGCATCGTCGGCATCGACAACGTGAAGCTGGGGTAACGGCCATGAGCAACGTCATTCTCACGCCCGCCATCAAGAAACCCCTGTCGCTGACCCTACCGGTGCTCGCCGCGGCGGGAGCCTTCGCCGGGGTCTTCATCGGCGCGGCCAACGGCTCGGTGCTGCTCGGCATCCTGCTCGGCGCGCTGGTCATGGCCGGCTTCGCCTTTGCCGCCATGTCACTGTCGAAGGAGCTGGAAAAGCCGTTGCGCTGGGGCATCATCGTCGTCTTCGCGCTGCTGGGCTTTCTCAGCGGGGGCGTCTCGGGCGGCCTTGTCGGAGCGCTCTTCGGCTGGTTCTTCGGCTGGTTCACCTACTGGATCGGCTTTGGACGCTACCGCGTGCCGCTGGTGCCCTACCTGTCGTCGGGACAGGTGCTCTGGCATTACAGCTTCCGCGTCATCTGCGGCGCGATCTTCGTCTTCCTGATCACGCCGATCCTGGTGGTCATGCCGCTTTCGTTCAACGCGGAGGACTTCTTCACCTTCACCCCCGAGATGCTGCGCTTCGATCCGGCGGGCTACTCGCTGAAACACTACCGGGACTTCTTCACCAACCCCGAATGGACCGGCGCGGTGAAGAACTCGCTGATCATCGCGCCGCTGGCGACGATCATCTCGGTGAGCCTTGGCACGTTGGCGGCCATCGGCCTGTCGCAAAGTCACGTTCCGGGCAAGCGCGCGATCATGGCCATCCTGATCTCGCCGATGATCGTGCCGCTGATCATCTCGGCCACCGGCATGTATTTCTTCTACTCGAAGATCAATATCGTCGGCACGCTCTGGGGCGTGGTTCTGGCGCATGCGGTGCTGGGCATTCCCTTTGTGATCATCACCGTCACAGCGACGCTGGTCGGCTTCGACCGGAGCCTCGTGCGGGCGGCGGCAAACATGGGCGCGAACCCGGTGACCACCTTCTTCCGGGTGCAGATGCCGCTGATCCTGCCCGGGGTGATCTCGGGCGCGCTCTTTGCCTTCATCACCTCCTTCGACGAGGTGGTGGTGGTGCTGTTCATCGGCTCGGCCGAGCTCCAGACCCTGCCGTGGCAGATGTTCACCGGCCTGCGCGAGCAGCTCTCGCCGACCATCCTCGCGGCGGCGACGGTGCTGGTGGCGATCTCGATCCTGCTGCTGGCGACGGTCGAGATGCTGCGCCGCCGCTCCGAGCGCCTGCGGGGCATGTCGCCGGGCTGAGCGCTGGTACAGGCGAAAGAACGCTGGAGAGCCGCGGATCACCGCGGCTCTTCACGTTTCGGAAACCGGTGCAGGGGCAAGCTGCGCGGAGATTCACTCCCAGTCGCGTGGCCCCTATGACCCAACACGATTCCCAGCTTATCGCGCAAACCCGCAACAGCGCCGTCGGCGAGGTGCCCTTCGAGCTGAAGGACCTGTTCTTCTCGCGCACCGACGAACGCGGCGTGATCATTCACGGCAACAGCGTGTTCCGGAAGATCTCGGGCTACATGTGGGAGGAGTTGAAAGGCGCGCCGCACAAGCTGGTGCGCCATCCCGACATGCCCAAAGGGGTGTTCCAGCTCTACTGGGACAAGCTGAAGGCGGGGGATTACGTCGCCGCCTACGTGAAGAACAAGTCCAAGGACGGGCGCTATTACTGGGTGCTCGCCGTGGCCTGGCCGATCGCGGGGGGGTATATCTCGGTCCGGGTCAAACCCTGCTGCGGTCTTCTCGACCGGGTGAAGGAAATCTATTCCCGCCTGCGCGAAGCGGAGACCGAACAGGGGGTTACCCCGGTACGCAGCAAGGACATGCTGCTGGCCGAGGTCGCGGAGCTTGGCTACACGTCCTACGAGGGGTTCATGACCGCCGCGCTCGCGCAGGAGCTGGAGGCCCGGGCGCAGCGCATGGGCACCAAGCTCGGCCCCCGGCAGCTGCGCTTCATGACCATGGCCAAGACCATCCTGCAAATCCGCGAGGAAACCGACCGGATGACCGAGATCATCAAGGCGATCCGCACGGTGCCGATGAACATGCGCATCCTCGCCTCGCGGCTGGAAAACGCTGGTGGGCCGATCAGCGCCATCTCGGTCAACTACGGCTCGATGCTCGACGAAATGGCGGCTTGGGTGCGCGGCTTCGTCGAGGGGGAGGACAGCACCTACATGCGCATGCTAACGACGATTCAGCAGGGCCAGTTCCTCGTTTATGCCGGCAGCCTGCAGGCAGAGATGTCGGCGATCTTCCAGGAGGATGTGCGCCATGCCAACGCGAAAGAGGACGTCATCCGGGACAAGGAAACCCTGATCGCCGAGGAGATCGTCTTTCAGAAGGCGGCGATCGATGCGCTCAAGGTCGTCGAGATCGAGGCGACGCGGCTCGGGCGGTCGGTGCTGGACATGAAGCGCTATGTCACCGGGCTCAGCTCCACGCGCATGATGTGCAAGATCGAGAGCGCGGCGCTCAGCGGCACCGGGGACTCTCTGGCCGGGATCGTCGACCAACTCGACGCGGGGCAGGATGAAATCGAGGCGCGGCTCGCCCGGATCGTCGAGCTGAACACGGTTATCCAGTCAAATACGGCGATGCTGCGCGCGATGAGTTGACCTGACGCATCCCGGCGCCCGGCGCACAGGCAAACGGCCCGCGCGGGGCGCGGGCCGTTGTCGGGATGCGAAACCCGGGGGCGGGGGGGGGGGCGACCCCCCCTGAGCGGCCGCTTACGAGCGGACCAGCTTTTCGTAGGTCTCGGCGATGTCGCGGGTCAGCGCGCCAACCTCGAAAGTGTAATCGCCAATCTGTCCGACCGGGGTCACCTCGGCGGCAGTGCCGGTCAGCCAGCACTGCTCGAAGCCTTCCATCTCCTCGGGCATGATGTGGCGCTCGTGCACGGTGATGCCCTTTTCCTTCAGCAGCTTGATCACCGTCTGACGGGTCAGGCCGTTGAGGAAGCAGTCGGGCGTCGGCGTGTGCACCTCGCCATCCTTCACGAAGAAGATGTTGGCGCCGGTCGCCTCGGCCACGTAGCCGCGGTAGTCCATGAAGAGCGCGTCCGAGCAGCCCTTGGCTTCGGCGGCGTGTTTCGAGGTGGTGCAGATCATGTAAAGACCCGCCGCCTTGGCGTGCACGGGGATCGTCTCCGGGCTCGGGCGCTTCCACTTCGCGATGTCGAGCTTGGCGCCCTTCATCTTGGCGTCGCCGTAGTAGTTGCCCCAAGCCCAGGCCGCGATCGCCAGGCGCACCGGGTTGCGCGCCGAGGCGACGCCCATGTCCTGACCCGCGCCACGCCATGCGACAGCGCGCACGTAGGCATCGGTGAAGCCGTTGGCTTTCAGCACCGCGTCCTTGGCCGCGTCGATTTCTTCAACGGAATAGGGGATCTGGAAATCGAGCTCGCCGGCCGAGAAATGCAGCCGCTTGGAATGCTCGTGGCCAAGGAAGATCTTGCCGTTGTAGGCCCGCTCGCCCTCGAAGACCGAGCTCGCGTAATGCAGCGCATGCGTCAGGACGTGAACCTTGGCATCTCGCCATTCCACCATCTGGCCATCCATCCAGATCTTGCCGTCCCGGTCGTCGAAAGCTCCGTCCATGGGTCATCTCCTTCACACAGGCGCTTTGCATTAGTTGCGTTCTTTAGGTCCGCCTCGGACATAATGTTGCGCAAAAACTGCGACTCGCTAACAGTTCGCTCTTGGAATGTCAACAACGCTGACTTAAAGTGCAGAAAACGAACGCAGAGGGTTTCATGGCAGAGGCGTCGGCAAGTCAGGTTCTGGGCGGTGAGTCGCTGCTCTTTCTGACGGATGAGCAGCTGCGGCAGGGGATCGAGGCGATGTTCTTCGCCTATCGCGGGTTCACCGCCGACCCGGACCGCATCCTGCAGGGGCTCAGCTACGGTCGGGCCCACCATCGCGCGATCCATTTCATCCATTGCGCGCCGGGCACGACGGTCAACAATCTGCTCAATATTCTCGGGGTCACCAAGCAATCGCTCAACCGGGTGCTGCGCACGCTGGTCGAGGACGGGCTGGTCGAAAGCCGAGTTGGCCGCGCCGACAAGCGCGAGCGCCATCTTTACCTGACCGAGGCCGGGGACGCGCTGGAAAAGCAGCTCTCGGACGCGCAGCGCGCGCGGATGCGGGCGGCGTACCGGCAGGTCGGACCCGAGGCGGTGGCGGGCTTCAAGCAGGTGCTCGAGGCGATGATGGACCCCGAGATGCAGCGCCAGTACCAGCGGCTCCGGGAGAACCGTGGATGAGCGATCCAGACGCGCATCTGCTGATCGTCGACGACGATGAACGCATCCGGAGCCTGCTGCAGAAGTTCCTGATCCGCCACGGCTTTCTTGTTAGCGCGGCGCGCGACGCGGCGCATGCGCGGCGGCTTCTCGCGGGGCTCGATTTCGATCTGATCGTGCTCGACGTGATGATGCCCGGTGAGGACGGCATCAGCCTCACCCGCGCGCTTCGCGAGACCCGCCACACGCCGATCATGCTGCTCACCGCCCGGGGCGAGACCGAGGACCGGATTGCCGGGCTCGAGGCCGGGGCGGACGACTACCTGGCCAAGCCCTTCGAGCCCAAGGAGCTGTTGCTGCGGATCAACGCGATCCTGCGCCGCATGCCCGAGAGCCCCGCCGCCGACGCGATCCAGCCCAAGCTGCTGACCCTCGGCCCGATCCGCTACGACATCGAGCGCGGCGAGATGTGGCACGGCGACGACCTGGTGCGGCTGACCGCGACCGAGAGCCAGCTGATGCGCATCTTCTCGGCCAAGCCCGGCGAGGCGCTGAGCCGCACGCGGCTGGTGGAGGAACTGGGCCGTGACAAGGGTCAGGCGCAGGAGCGCGCGGTCGACGTGCAGATCACCCGCCTGCGCCGTAAAATCGAGAGCGATCCCAAGCAACCGCGCTATCTGCAGACCGTGCGCGGCGCAGGATACATGCTCGCGCCGGATTGACCGCAGCAGGAGGGGGTCCGCTTGCCGGCGCGCCTGCCCTTGTCCCTGCAGAGGAATCACGCTCTGCTGCCCCGGACCCACAACCGGAGGAGGGCCACAATGGGCTGCGCGCTGATCACCCATGCCGACTGTCTCGACCACCTGACGCCCGACGGCCACCCCGAACAGGTGGCCCGGCTCGACCACGTGCTGCACGCCTTGCAGGGGCTTGATCTGTTGCGCCTCGCCGCGCCGCGCTGCGAGGATCGCGACATCCTGCGGGTGCACCCTCAGGCCTATCTCGACCGGCTGAGCGGGGCGCTGCCCGGCGAGGGGCTGATCCCGCTCGACGAGGACACCTGGCTCTCGCCGCGTTCGCTGGAGGCCGCGCGGCGCGCGGTCGGCGGAGCGGTGCGGGCGGTGGATGCGGTGCTGGCGGGGGAGGTGAAAACCGCCTTCTGCGCCACCCGTCCGCCGGGCCACCACGCCGAGGCCGAGACGCCCATGGGCTTCTGCCTCTTCGGCAATGCGGCGATCGCGGCGAAACACGCGCTCGACCACCACGGGCTGGAGCGCGTCGCCATCGTCGACTTTGACGTGCACCACGGCAACGGCACGCAGGCCCTTCTCTGGGATGAGCCGCGCGCTTTGGTTGTCACCTCGCAGCAATACCCGCTCTGGCCCGGTACCGGCGCGGCCGACGAGACCGGTGGGCACCACAATGTGCTCAACCTCCCCCTGCCGCCGGGCAGCGGAGGCGCGGAGATGCGCGCCGCCTACGCGGCACAGGCCTTCCCGCGGCTCGAGGCCTTCCGTCCCGAGCTCGTCATCGTTTCGGCCGGCTTCGACGCCCATGCCGACGACCCGCTGGCCGAGCTCAACTGGCATGAGGAGGACTTCGAATGGCTCACCCGCGAGCTTTGCCGGATCGCGCAGGGCACCGCGCAGGGGCGGGTGGTCTCGCTTCTCGAAGGTGGTTATGATCTGCGCGCGCTCGCGGACTCGGCCCGGGTGCACGTAGAAGAATTGATCGAGGCAGGCAGATGACTGACACCCCCGTCGCAGAGATGAGCTTTGAACAGGCAATGGCGGAGCTCGAGCAGGTGGTGACCCAGCTCGAACGCGGCGAGGTGCCGCTCGAGGAGTCGATTGCGCTCTACCAGCGCGGCAGCGAGTTGCGGAAGCACTGCGAGACCAAGCTCAAGGCGGCCGAGGAGAAGGTCGCCGCGATCACCCTCGACGCGAACGGCGAGCCCACGGGCACCAAGCCGGTCGAGGGGCTCTGACCTTCCATGTTCGCACAATCCCTGGTCGGTGCGGCGGCGGCAGTCGCCGCCCACCTCGAAAGTGTCCTGGACGAGCACGAGGCACTGCCGGTGGTCGAGGCCATGGGCTATGCCACCCGCGGCGGCAAGGCGCTGCGCGGGTATCTGGTGCTGGAATCCGCCCGGCTGCACGGGGTGCCCGAGGGCCACGCGATCTGGCCCGCCTGCGCCATCGAGGCCGTGCACGCCTATTCGCTGGTGCATGACGATCTGCCTTGCATGGACAATGACGACCTGCGCCGGGGTCTGCCCACGGTGCACCGCAAGTGGGACGAGGCGACGGCGGTCCTCGCCGGGGATGCGCTGCAGGCGCTCGGCTTCGAGCTGGTGAGCGACCCGCGTTGCCATCCCTCGGGCGCGGTGCGCGCCGATCTGGCGCTGTCGCTGGCCCGCGCCGCGGGCGCGCGCGGCATGGTCATGGGGCAGGCGCTCGACATGGCCGCCGAGGCCACCGACGTGCCGCTGGACCTGGCGCAGATCACCGCGCTGCAGGCAGGCAAGACCGGGGCTTTGATCCGCTGGTCCGCCGAGGCCGGCGCGCGGCTGGCCGAGGTCGACCCGGCGCCGCTCACCGCTTACGCGGACCGGCTCGGTCTTGCCTTCCAGATCGCCGACGACATCCTCGACGTCGAAGGCGATGCGGCGATGATGGGCAAGGCCGTGGGCAAGGATGCCGGGCGCGGCAAGGCCACCTTCGTCTCGCTGCTGGGACTCGACGCCGCCAAGCTGCGCGCGCAGCAACTGGTGGACGAGGCCTGCGACGCACTATCTCCCTATGCAGACCGGGCGGAAAACTTGCGGGCCGCAGCGCGCTTCGTTATCTCCCGCAGCAACTGACGCCAGAGGTGCACCCTATGTCCTCCCGCCCCGAGACTCCCATGCTCGACCGTGTGACCACGCCCGCCGATCTCAAGCGGCTCTCGGATGACGAGCTGATCCGGCTTGCCCACGAGTTGCGCTCCGAAACCATTTCGGCTGTGTCCGAAACGGGGGGGCACCTTGGGGCCGGGCTCGGCGTGGTGGAGCTGACGGTGGCATTGCACGCGGTCTTCGACACGCCGCGAGACAAGCTGATCTGGGACGTCTCGCACCAGTGCTACCCGCACAAGATCCTCACCGGCCGCCGCGACCGCATCCGCACGCTGCGCATGAAGGATGGGCTGTCGGGCTTCGCGAAACGCTCCGAAAGCCCCTATGACCCCTTCGGCGCCGGCCACAGCTCGACCTCGATCAGCGCCGCGCTCGGATTTGCCATGGCGCGCGAGCTCGGCGGTTCCTGCGAGACCGGGCTTGGCGATGCCATCGCGGTGATCGGCGACGGCTCGATGTCGGCGGGCATGGCCTTCGAGGCGATGAACAACGCTGGCCATCTCGGCAAGCGGCTGATCGTCATCCTCAACGACAACGAGATGTCGATCGCGCCGCCGACCGGCGCCATGTCGTCCTACCTCAGCCGGCTCTATGCCGAGGCGCCGTTCCACGATCTCAAGGCCGCAGCCAAGGGTGCCGTGAGCCTGCTGCCGCCGCCCTTCCGCGAGGGTGCCAAGCGCGCCAAGGACTTGCTGAAGTCGATGACGGTGGGCGGCACGCTTTTCGAGGAGCTGGGCTTTTCCTACCTCGGCCCGATCGACGGGCACGACCTCGACCAGCTGCTGCCGGTGCTGCGCGCGGTCAAGGCGCGGGCCACCGGACCGATCCTGATCCACGTGCTGACCAAGAAGGGCAAGGGCTATGCCCCGGCCGAGGGCTCGGCCGACCGCGGCCATGCCCGCGCCAAGTTCGACGTGGTCACCGGCGAGCAGAAGAAGGCGCCCTCCAACGCGCCCTCCTACACCAAGGTCTTCGCCAGAGCCCTCACGCAGCTCGCCGCCGCGGACCCGCGGATCTGCGCGGTGACCGCCGCCATGCCCGACGGCACCGGGCTCGACCTGATGGCCGAGCGCTTCCCGGACCGCGTTTTCGACGTGGGCATCGCCGAGCAGCACGGGGTGACCTTCTCCGCGGGCCTCGCGGCGGGCGGGATGAAACCCTTCTGCGCCATGTATTCGACCTTCCTGCAGCGTGGCTATGATCAGGTGGTGCACGACGTGGCGATCCAGCGCCTGCCGGTGCGCTTCGCCATCGACCGCGCCGGGCTGGTGGGCGCCGACGGCGCCACCCACGCGGGCGCCTATGACATCGCCTTCATGGCAAACTTGCCGGGCATGGTGGTCATGGCCGCCGCCGACGAGGCCGAACTGGTCAATATGGTCGCCACCGCCGCCGCGCATGACGAGGGGCCCATCGCGTTCCGCTACCCGCGCGGCGAGGGCGTGGGCGTCGAGATGCCCGAGACCCCGCAGATCCTTCCCATTGGCAAGGGCCGGATGATCCGGAGCGGAAGCAGGGTGGCGATCCTCAGCTTTGGCACGCGGCTGCAGGAGGTGCTCAAGGCCTGCGAGAAACTCGAGGCGCGGGGCATCTCCCCGACCGTGGCCGACGCCCGCTTCGCCAAGCCGCTCGACCGCGAACTGATCCTGCAATTGGCGCAGGACCACGAGGCGCTGTTCACCATTGAGGAGGGGGCGGTCGGCGGTTTCGGCAGCCACGTTGCGCAGCTGCTGTCGGAGGAGGGCGTCTTCGACCACGGACTGAAATTTCGCTCGATGGTGCTGCCTGACACCTTCATCGACCACTCCAGCCCCGCCGACATGTATGCGACGGCCGGTCTCAATGCCGAACAGATCGAGGAAAAGGTCCTCACCACACTCGGCGTGGACGTCCTCAACAAGCGCGCCTGACCGCAGCCCGGGCGGGCACCTCCGCCTTTCTTCGACGGAGAAGATACTTGGGGGTGTGCCCGCAGGGCGAGGGCGCGCCCCCACTCTGGCTTCCCCTTGCCGGCGCGCACACGCTTGCGTGTCGCCGGGCCCAAAACCCTTGCCCCGATCAGGGCGACCGGTTAGGACGCGCCCCACACCGGTCGCAGCCTACCCGGTCATCAAAACAAGGGTTCACAAATGAAGACTATCGTCATCTGCTCCGGCGGGCTGGATTCCGTCTCGCTCGCCCATATGGTTGCCGCAAACGGCGATCTCACGCGCCTCGTCTCCTTCGACTACGGCCAGCGACACGCCAAGGAACTGGACTTCGCCAAGGCCGCCGCCGCGCGGCTCGGTGTACCGTTCCAGCGCATCGACATGCGCGGCATCGGCGCCGCGCTCACCGGTTCGGCGCTGACCTCGGACATCGACGTGCCCGACGGGCATTACGCCGAGGAGACCATGCGCATCACCGTGGTCCCCAACCGCAACGCCATCATGCTCGCCATCGCCTTCGGCGTCGCCGCGGCCAATGGTGACGAGGCGGTTGCCACCGCCGTGCATGGCGGGGATCACTTCATCTACCCCGACTGCCGCCCCGGCTTCACCCGCGCTTTCGAGGCGATGCAGCGCGCGGCGCTCGACGGCTACGCGGATGTGCAACTCTACACGCCCTTCGTCGAGCGCAGCAAGGCGGACATCGTCACCGAGGGGGCAAGGTGCGGCACCCCCTTCGCCGAGACTTGGTCCTGCTACAAGGGTGGCGAGGTGCATTGCGGCTGCTGCGGCACCTGCGTCGAGCGGCGCGAGGCGTTCCACCTTGCGGGGATCGAGGATCCGACCGTCTACGCCGACCCCGACTTCTGGGTCCGGGCCGTCGCCAGCCGGGAGGAGGCGTGATGTTCCGGATCAGCAAGGAGTTCCACTTCTCTGCCTCGCACCAGCTGACGCATCTGCCGAGCGATCACCAATGCGCCCGGATGCACGGCCACAACTACATCGTCGTCGTCGAGTTGGCGGCGCGCGCGCTCAATGCGGACGGCTTCGTGCGCGACTATCACGAGCTGGCGCCGCTCAAGGCCTATATCGACGAGTACTTCGATCACCGGCATCTCAACGACGTGCTGAACGTGGCCTCGACCGCCGAGAACCTCGCGCTGCATTTCTACGAATGGTGCGCCGCGCGCTGGCCCGAAACCGCCTCGGTCAAGGTCAGCGAGACGCCGAAGACCTGGGCCGAGTACCGGCCCGCGCCGCAGGCCGCCTGACATGGTGCTGCGCATTGCCGAGATTTTCGGCCCGACAATCCAGGGTGAGGGCGCGCTGATCGGCGAGCCCACCGTCTTTGTCCGCGCAGGCGGCTGCGACTACCGCTGCAGCTGGTGCGACAGCCTGCACGCCGTGGACAGCGCCTTTCGTCACAGCTGGACCCCGATGAGCGACGATGAGGTCTGGGCCGAAGTCACGCGCCTGTCGGGCGGGCGACCGATCACCGTCTCGCTGAGCGGCGGCAACCCGGCGATCCAGGACTTCGGCCCGGTGATCGAGATCGGCCGGGCAGAGGGCTACCGCTTCGCCTGCGAGACGCAGGGCTCGGTGGCGCGCCCGTGGTTCGCGCGCCTCGACACGCTGGTGCTCAGCCCCAAGCCACCCTCGAGCGGCGAGACGGTGGACTGGGACATCTTTGCCGCCTGCGTCGCTTCGGGGCAGGGCGCGCGGCAAGTGGTGATGAAGATCGTGATCTTCGACGCTGCTGACTACGCCTGGGCGAAGGATGCCCACGCCCGCCATCCCGAGCTGCCGCTCTACCTGCAGCCCGGCAACCCCGAGGTCGATCCGCAAGTGCCGGTCGATCCGCAGGGCCTTGCCGAAAGGCTTCTGTGGCTCACCGAGACGGCCACCGCCGACGGATGGTTCGCCCCCCGCATTTTGCCGCAGCTGCATGTGCTCCTCTGGGGCAACAAGCGCGGCGTTTGAAATCCCATTTCCGGAGTTCCCGAAATGACCGACAGCATCTACAGCAACCTCAAGCAACTCGGTGGTGCCACGGTACTGCCCACCTCGCCCGAGGAGGCAGAGCTCGAGCGCGTCCCGAACCCGCAGGCCGACGTCGCCTACAACGTGCGCTTCACCGCACCCGAATTCACCTCGCTCTGCCCGATGACCGGCCAGCCCGATTTCGCGCATCTGGTGATTGACTACGTGCCGGGGGCCTGGCTGGTCGAAAGCAAGGCGCTGAAGCTCTACCTTGGCGCCTTCCGCAACCACGGCGCCTTCCACGAGGATTGCACCATCTCGATCGCCCGGCGGCTGGTGGACTTCCTCGAGCCGCAATGGCTGCGCATCGGCGGCTACTGGTATCCGCGTGGCGGCATCCCGATCGACGTCTTCTACCAGACCGGGCCGATGCCCAAGGGGGTGTGGATCCCGGACCAGGGCGTGCCGCCCTATCGCGGGCGCGGCTGAGAGGACCGGGCCTCAGCGCTCCTCAGCGAGCAGCGCTGCGAGACCCGCCCGGTAGTCCGGGTAGAGCAGCGTGACACCCAGCTCATGCTTGATGCGGTCGTTCCTTACCCGCTTGTTCTCGGCGTAGAAGCTGCGCGCCATGGGGCTCATCTCTGCAGCGTCGAAGGCGACCTCGCGCGGCGGCGGCAGGCCGAGCAGGGCGGCGGCGTGCTGCAGCACCGCCTCGGGCGGGGCGGGGTCGTCGTCGCAGAGGTTGTAGATGGCGCCGGGGCGGGGCTGGCGGATCGAGGCCTCGAGCGCCTGCGCGATGTCCTCGACGTGGATGCGACTGAACACCTGTCCGGGCTTGACGATGCGCCGTGCCGTGCCTTGGCGGACCTTTTCGAAGGGGCCGCGGCCGGGGCCATAGATGCCTGCAAGCCGGAAGATGTGCAGGGGCAACCCGTCGATGGCCTGCCAGGCCGCCTCGGCCTCGACGCGGGCCTTGCCGCGCGCCGTGGTGGGGGCGAGGGGCGTGTCCTCGTCCACCCAGTCGCCGCCGTGATCGCCGTAGACGCCAGTGGTCGAGAGGTAGCCGAGCCAGTCGAGCGTCGGGGCACGTTGGGCGATGGCGGCACCGATCTCGTCCAGCGCGGGATCGCCGCCATCGCGCGGGCCGGCGGACACGAGCACATGGCTGGCCTGCGCCAGCGCCGCCTCGAGCGCGTCGCGCTGCCAGAGCACGGGCTCGACGCCCTGCGCCTTGAGGTCGGATGCCTTGGAGGGGTCGCGGTGGGTGCCGAGCACGCGCCAGCCTTGAGGGATCAGGCGGCGGGTGAGGGCGGCGGCGGAATAGCCGTGCCCGAGAGTGAGAAGCGTGCGTGTCATGCGCGGCAACCTGCGGCGAGGCGGGGCGCTTGGCAAGCCCCGTGCGGGCAGGCGCCCTTCCGCTCATGCGGCATCGCGCGGGATAGGCCAAAGCGCGCAATGGAGGTATCAGGGCGTATCTGAGGCTACGTGGAATTCGGAATGTCCCGAAAGACCGAAATGACCCGGCGCGCCTGGCTGTCGCTTGTGCTCGTGCCGCTGGTGGCGCCGCTCTCTGCCTGCGCCGTGCAGCAGGAAGAGACGCCCGAGGTGACGCGCTTCGACCCGCCGCTCTATCCCAACGAGACCCCCGAGTTGCGCGCATCGATCAACAAGTGGTCCGACTATTACGAGGTGCCCCGGCGCTTGGTCCACCGTCTCGCGATCCGCGAGAGCACCCATACCCCCGAGGCGCGCAATGGTCCCTATTACGGCCTGCTGCAGATCCTCCCCGCCACAGCGCGCACCATGGGCTTCCAGGGAAAGCCGCGCGAGCTGCTCGATGCGGACACCAACCTCGAATACGGCGTGAAATACCTGCGCGGCGCCTGGTTGCTGTCGGATGGCAATCCCGACGCGGCCATCGGGCTCTATGCCAAGGGCTATTACTACGAGGCCAAGCGGCGCGGCATGCTTGTCGCGACCGGCCTGCGCCGGGGCTGAGCCTCAGCGTTCCAGAAGGGCGAGCAGTTGCGCCTCGGACCGGCGCAGCCCCGGGCGGTCGGGCGCGCGATCCAGCGCCTTCGGCAGGCCGGTCTCGGCAAGGGCGATCACCTCCGGATGGATGTAGGAGTTGCGCGCCACGGTCGGCGTATTGGCCAGCCGCTCTGCCGCCGCCTCGGCCATCGCCTTGATGCTGATCCGCTCCGCGCTCCGCGCCGCCTCCAGCGCCGCGACGCTGCCGTTCCAGGTACGGAAGGTCTTGGCGGTGAGCGCCGGGTTGCCGGTCCGCTCGGCCAGCCAGCGGTTGATCTCGTCGGAGCGCAATCCGTGCGGCTGGCCATCCTCGTCGAGCCAGGCGATCAGCTCCTTGCCGGGCAGGTCGCCGAGCGCGGTGAGGGCGCGCTGCAGAGTGCGGTCCTTCAGTTGCTTGTGGACGCGCTTGCCGCCCTTGCCGGGGAAGCGCAGGTGCAGCGTGCCGCCGTCGAGCCGCAGGTGCGTGCCGCGCAGCGTGGTCGCCCCGTAGCTGCCGTTCTCCATCGCGTAATCGGCATTGCCGACGCGCAGCCCGGCGCGATCCAGAAGTGCCAGAGTGGCGGCCAGAGCGAACTCCCTGTCGCCGGGATCGCGGGCGCGGAGCTGGCCGAGTATGCTGCGCCTGAGGCCGGGCAGGGCAGCACCGAACTCGGCGAGATGCCCATATTTTCGCTCTGACCGAAATGCTGTCCAGTCGGGGTGATAGCGGTATTGCTTGCGGTCCCGCGCGTCGCGGCCGGTGGCCTGCAGGTGGCCGTTGGCGCGCGGGCAGATCCACACCTGTTCGTAGGCCGGGGGCACCGCCAGCGCCCTGATCCGGGCGCGCTCCTCGGCGGCGTCGATCCGTGTGCCGTCGGGGGCGATATAGCTGAAGCCGCGCCCGCAGCGCCGGCGCAGGATGCCGGGCTGGCTGTCAGGGTAGTAGATGAGATCGAGGCGCGGGGTCATGCCTGCGAACGCCGCGCGCGGTACGCCGGTTCCGCAGGCTGATCGCGACGTCTTGAACCCGCCACCTCTTCCTGCCACGCTGGCTTGAAAAATAGCGGAAGGAGCCGCAGATGCAGGACATGCAGGCGAAATTGCAGATCGTTTCCCCCGAGGCCCCGGAGCCGGAGCTCTTTGACGAAGCCGAGGCGGCGGTCGAGCGGCTCTGCATGCTTTACGCCCAGGCCTCGGAGTTCCTGAAGGAGCACTTCCTGTCGTCCATGGCCGAGGGGCATCCGGGCGTCCGCTACCGCGCCTTCTATCCCGAGGTGCGGATCACCACGACCAGCTTCGCCAAGGTCGACAGCCGCCTCAGCTTCGGCCACGTCTCGGCGCCGGGCACCCATGCCACCTCGATCACCCGGCCGGACCTGTTCCGGCAGTACCTGAAGCAGCAGATCGGGCTGTTGATCGAAAACCACGGCGTGAAGGTGCAGGTGGGTCTGTCGGACACCCCGATGCCGGTTCATTTCGCGGTCGCCAATTTCCCCGAGCTGACCGTGCCGCAGGAAGGGGCGGGTCAGTTCATCCTGCGCGACGTCTTCGACGTGCCGGACCTGAGCACCACCAACGACGACATCGTCAACGGCGTGGCGCGCCCGGCGCCCGACGGCACCGAGCCGCTGGCCCCCTTCACCGCGCAGCGGGTGGATTACTCGCTGGCCCGGCTGGCGCATTACACCGCCACCGACCCCGCGCATTTCCAGAACCACGTGCTCTTCACCAACTACCAGTTCTACGTCAGCGAGTTCGAGGCCTATGCCCGCAAGCAGCTTGCCGACCCCGAGAGCGGTTACATCTCCTTCGTCTCGACCGGGAACGTCGAGATCACCGATGCCGAGACCGAGATCCCGCTCACCGCGAAGATGCCGCAGATGCCGACCTACCACCTCAAACGCAAGGACGGCTCGGGGATCACCCTGGTCAACATCGGCGTCGGCCCGTCGAACGCCAAGACCGCCACCGACCACATCGCCGTGCTGCGCCCGCACGCATGGCTGATGGTCGGCCACTGCGCCGGGCTGCGCAATTCGCAGAGCCTTGGAGATTTCGTGCTGGCCCACGCCTATCTGCGCGAGGACAAGGTGCTCGACGACGACCTGCCGGTCTGGGTGCCAATCCCGGCGCTGGCCGAGATTCAGGTGGCGCTGGAAGATGCGGTTGAGGAGGAGACGCAGCTCTCGGGCTATGATCTCAAGCGGGTGATGCGCACCGGCACCGTCGCCTCGGTGGACAACCGCAACTGGGAGTTGCGCGACCAGCGCGGCCCTGTGCAGCGGCTGAGCCAGTGCCGCGCCGTGGCGCTCGACATGGAAAGTGCGACCATCGCCGCCAACGGCTTCCGCTTCCGGGTGCCCTATGGCACCTTGCTTTGCGTCAGCGACAAACCGCTGCACGGCGAGCTGAAACTGCCCGGAATGGCGTCCGATTTCTACAAGACACAGGTGGCGCGTCACCTGATGATCGGGATAAGAGCCATGGAGCATCTCCGTTCGATGCCGCTCGAACGGATCCATAGCCGTAAATTGCGTAGCTTCGACGAAACAGCCTTCCTGTGATCTGGCGGTTTGCAGCTCGAAACGCGTAGATTTCTCTTGCAAACAGCCACTATTCGTTGTGTTTCGACTCTACATAGAGTTAAGTGACCTCAATGGGGCCCAAGTACTCGGGCAGTTCAAGGAGACCATGAAATGGCGAAGCCGATGACCAAAACCCAACTCGTGGCTGCACTGGCAGAAGAGATGGGCGCAGACAAGAAGACCGCGTCGACCGCTCTGGAAGCGATCACCGACATCATCACCAAGGAAGTTGCAGGCGGCGGCGCCGTGACACTCCCGGGCGTTGGCAAAATCTACTGCCGTGAGCGTCCCGAGCGCATGGTGCGCAACCCCGCCACCGGCGAGCAGTTCAAGAAAGAGGCCGACAAGGTGGTCAAGATGACCATCGCGAAGGCGCTGAAGGACAGCGTCAACGGCTGATCTTTCCTGCTCGACTGAGCATCAGGGCCGCGGTTTCGCGGCCCTTTTTTATTGATTTTCAGTTATTTAAAGGTCCTGAAGGCGCGCGATCTGCTGGCCTTCTGCGTCGAAGTTCGACGGATCGAGCCAAGCTTCGAAGCGCGCGCGCAGGGTCGGCCATTCGCTGTCGATGACTGAGAACCACGCTGTGTCGCGGTTGCGGCCCTTGGTCACCACAGCCTGCCGGAACGTGCCCTCGTAGCTGAAGCCGAGCCGCTCGGCCGCGCGGCGCGAGGGGCCGTTGAGCGCGTCGCATTTCCATTCGTAGCGGCGGTAGCCGAGCTCGTCGAAGGCGCGCTTCATCATCAGGTACATGGCTTCGGTCGCCGCCGGGCTGCGCTGCAACAGGGGGCTGAAGTGGATGTGCCCGACCTCGATCACGCCATTGGCCTGGTCGATCCGCAGGTAGGAGGCGATTCCCACCGGCGTGCCGTCCAGCGTGCAGATCGTTTGGAAGAGGGGGTCCGTGCTCTTTGCGCAGCTTTCGATCCAGGCCTGCGCTTCGGCCAGATCGCGCAGTGGCGCGCCGGGCAGGTAAGTCCAGTTCGCGCCGCCGTCGTCCTGGGCGAAGGCCTCATAGAGCGCCGGGGCGTGCTCCGAGCGCGTCTGCTCGAGCCTCACGAAGCGTCCCGTCATCGACGCGTTCGGCGGGAAGGGGCGGGGAAACGATCCTTCGACGGGCAGCCCGATGGGCTGCCCGTGGTCGTTCGTGCGATGATCCGTCATCTCAGCCGAAGATCGTCCCCAGCGCGCCATCCACGGCCTCGACAATCTGGTCGATGTCGTCCTTGGTGGCGATCAGCGCCGGGGCGAAGCACAGCGTGTTGTTGTAGCCGGGGATCGAGCGGTTGGTCATGCCGATGATGACACCGCGCTTGTTCACCTCGGCGACGACGGCGGCCACGCGCTTTTCGTCCATCGGCTCGCGGGTGCTGCGGTCGGTCACCAGCTCGGCACCGAGGAACAGACCCTTGCCGCGGGCCTCGCCGATGACGGCGTGCTTGTCCTTCAGCGCCTCGAGCTGGCCGAGCATGTATTCGCCCATCGCCGTGGTGTTCTCGAGCAGGCCCTCGTCTTCGATGATGCGCATGTTCTCGAGCGCCGCGGCGGGGCCGGCGGTGCAACCGCCGAAGGTCGAGATGTCGCGGAAGTAGTTCATCGGGTCCGAGGCGTCGTCCTTGAACAGGTCGAAGACGCGCTCGTTGGTGACGCAGCAGGCGATGGCGGCGTAGCCCGAGGCGACGCCCTTGGCCATGGTCACGAAGTCCGGCTCGACGCCGTAGTGCTGATAGCCGAACCAGGTGCCGGTGCGCCCGACGCCACAGACCACCTCGTCGATGTGCAGCAGGATGTCGTACTTGCGGCAGATTTCCTGCACGCGCTGCCAGTAGCCGGCCGGCGGCACGATCACGCCGCCGCCCGCGGTCACCGGCTCGAGGCAGAGCGCTCCGACGGTGTCGGGGCCTTCGCGCAGGATCACCGCTTCGATGGCATCTGCCGCGCGCTGGCCATAGGCCTCACCCGACAGATCGCCCCACCCCTGATCCCCGGCGCGGTATTCGAGGCAATGCGGCACCGCCACGAAGCCCGGCGCGAAGGGGCCGTATTGCGCGTTGCGCTCTTCCTGCCCGCCGGCCGAAAGCGCGGCGATAGTGGTGCCGTGGTAATCGCGCTCGCGGTAGAGGATCTTGTGCTTCTTGCCGCCGTAGCGCTTGTGCGCGATCTGGCGGACCATCTTGAAGGCCTTCTCATTCGCCTCGGAGCCCGAGTTGCAGTAGTAGACGCGGCTCATGCCCGGCATCTTGTCGATCAGCTTCTCGGCAAACAGCGCGCCGGGGATCGAGCCCGCGGCGCCGGCATAGTAGTTCAGCTTCATCAGCTGCTCGGAGATCGCATCGACGATGGTCTTGCGGCCGTAGCCGACGTTCACCGTCCAGACCGCGCCCGACACCGCGTCGAGCTGCTCGCGCCCGGTCTGGTCCCAGACGCGCATGCCCTTGCCCTCGACGATGATCTTGGGGTCGCTGGTCTCGAACTGCTTGTGCTGCACAAGGTGGTGCCAGACGTGGGCCTTGTCGGCTTCGACGACGTGGCTGAGGTCGTTCTGGGTGAGGGTGCCGTCCATGGAAGCTCTCCTGAATTCCGGGCGCCGCAGCGGGCGCGAAAGCGTGACTCCGCGATGCGGGATGTTAGCACATGTGCCAGAAGAGGCGGGAAGTCGTAGCGCCAGATTTGCGGTTGATATAGGGCCAGATTTCCGGATCCCGCGCGCCGCACGGAAAACGGGCCAAGGATAACGGGATTTTCTCGCGGCGCAGTGCCCGCGAATTGTGCAGCTTACCCCACTGCCCCCCGTGTACCTGCTGCATCCGCAGGCATCGCCCATTGCTGGAACGTGTCTTTTCCGCTCCGATCGACGGCGAGCCGGGCGCCTGACGTGACGGCCAAGCAAAAGCTCCGCAGACCATGACGGGGCAGCAGAACGGGAGAGACAAGATGACGATCAAGAAACGCCTGATGGGCGCGGCGGCTGCCGTGGCGCTGCTGGCCGGTGCCGCAAGCGCCGAAAGCATCACCGTGGGCTATTTCCTCGAATGGCCGATGCCCTTCGAATATGCCAAGGCCGAAGGCATGTATGAAGAGGCCATGGGCGTCGATATCAACTGGGTGAGCTTCGACACCGGCACCGCCATGTCGGCAGCGATGGCCTCTGGCGATGTGCAGCTCTCGGTCAGCCAGGGCGTGCCGCCCTTCGTGGTCGCCGCCTCGGCGGGGCAGGACCTGCAGGCACTCGACGTGGCGGTGAGCTACGCCGACAACGACAACTGCGTGGTCCGCTCGGAGTTGGAAATCGACAAGGACAGCGCCGGAGAGCTCGAAGGCAAGAAGGTCGCCGTGCCGCTCGGCACCGCCGCCCACTACGGCTTCCTGAAACAGATGGACCACTTCGGAGTGCCGCTCGAGAGCCTCGAGATCGTCGACATGGCGCCGCCGGATGGCGCGGCCGCCATCGCGCAGGGCGCGGTCGACATGGCCTGCGGCTGGGGCGGCTCGCTGCGGCGCATGAAAGAGCATGGCAATGTGCTGCTCACCGGCGCCGAGAAGGAAGAGCTGGGCATCCTCGTCTTCGACGTGACCTCCGGCCCCGCGGGCTGGGTGGCAGAGAATTCGGATCTTGTCGCCGCCTTCCTGAAGGTAACGGCCGAGGCGAATGCCATGTGGGCGGATGAGGCCAATCAGTCCAAGATGCTGCCGGTCATCGCCAAGGACGCGGGCATGGACGAGGCCGCCACCGCCGAGACCATGGCCACCTTCGTTTTCCCGACAGCAGAAGACCAGCTTTCGGCCAAATGGCTGGGCGGCGGCGCGGCGGACTTCATGAAGGGCGTCGCCGACGTCTTCGTCGAGGCGGGCTCGATCGACGCGGCGCTCGACAGCTACGCCGACCACGTGAACACCGGGCCGCTCGCGTCGGCAGGCTCGATGTAAGGTCATCGGGCCATCCGTCCCGGCGGCGGCGGTTGCCGCCGGGGACCTTGGCATCAGAATGACACGTTGGGGGAGGCCCCCCGAACCGCGGTGTCAGGCCGCGAAAGGCAGATCATGAGCGGATTATCCATCCAGAACCTGTCGATGCGCTTCGACCTGCCCAACGGCAGCTCGGTGCAGGCGCTGAAGGACGTCTCTCTGGACCTCGCGCAGGGAGAGCTCTTGTCGGTACTGGGTCCGTCGGGCTGCGGCAAGACCACGCTGCTCAACATCGTCGCGGGCTTTCTCGCGCCGACCGAGGGCAAGATCATCTTGGGCGGTCGCGAGGTGCGCGGCCCCGCTGCCGAACGCGGCATGGTGTTCCAGCAGGGGGCGCTTTTCGAGTGGATGAACGTCCGCGACAACGTCAGTTTCGGCCCGCGCATGGCCGGAAAGCGTGAGAAGGACTACGGCGCGAGCGTCGATCATCTGCTTGAGGTGGTGGGCCTGCGCGACTTCAAGGAAAAGGCGGTCTACGAGCTTTCGGGCGGGATGCAGCAGCGCGTGGCCTTGGCCCGCTGCCTTGCCAATGATCCCGACGTGATCCTCATGGACGAGCCGCTGGGGGCGCTCGACGCGCTCACGCGCGAGAAGATGCAGAGCCTCGTGCTGGAGCTCTGGAAGGAAACCGGCAAGACCATCATCCTCATCACCCACTCGGTCGAGGAGGCGCTGCTGCTGGGCGAGCGGCTGCTGGTCATGGCGCCGCGCCCGGGCCGCATCCACCGTGAGTACCGTCTGCCCTTTGCCGATCTCGGCGCCGGGCAGGACTTGCGTGCGGTGAAGAAGCATCCCGATTTCGCGACAACGCGCGAGGAGATCCTCGGGATGATCTGGGACATGGAGGAAGAGATCATGGGCCGCAGCGAAACCGCGGGGGCCGCGTCATGATCGTCTTTGCCCTCTACATCGCCATCTTCGTGGCAAGCTGGCTGCTGGTGAAGCTGCTGGTGCACCGCGCGCTGAACGATTTCACCGCCCGCAAGACCGTCACCTTCGGCGACGAAAGTGCGGTGCGCCCGAGCCGTATCGCCAGCGTGGTGTCGATCCTGACCATCTTCCTGCTCTGGGGGGCCTTCACCGGCTCGACCTGGGTGCCGAAGTTCCTGCACGCGCCCGGGCCCTTCGTCGGGGATGCCAGCTTCACCTATACCGCCGAGGCGGAGGGCGTCGCGCCCGACGAGGCAACGGTCACCGTACGCGTCTTCCCGGTGGGGGAAGAGACCGAAGACCCCGAGGTCGACCCCGGGGATGGCTGGGCGAAGAACGACAGCGCCAGCGTCGGGGCCTGGCGCTCGGGGCTGGTGCGGGTCGATCAGAACGACGCGCATGGGCGCGACGAGGGGCACAGGGTCGTCGCCGTCAACGGTCAGCCGATCGCGCCGGGTGGCGAGGTCATCACCGACTATGGCCGCGTCGGCATGTCGCCCAAGGGCACGCTCACCTTCGAGCCCGCCAAGGGCTGGCAGATGGAGCCGATCTGGCTGCCCGCGCCCGAGGCCGTGCTTGCCCGGCTTGCCGAGATCTCGCGCGACGGCTACCGCGACAGCACGCTCTGGGAGCACCTTGGCTGGTCGCTCTTCCGGGTCATCGCGGGGTTCTTCTTCGGCGCGCTGATCGGCATTCCGCTCGGCTATGCCATGGGCCTGTCGGACTGGTTCCGCGGCTGGTTCGATCCCATCGTCGAGTTCATGCGCCCTGTGCCGCCGCTGGCGCTCATTCCGCTGGTGATCATCTGGGCGGGCATCGGCGAGACCGGCAAGATCATCCTGCTGTTCCTCGCCGCGCTCTGGATCATGGCCATCGCTGCGCGCTCGGGCGTGTCCGGGGTCAAGATCTCCAAAGTGCACGCGGCCTATTCGCTGGGCGCCTCGAAGGTGCAGATCCTGCGCCACGTGATCATCCCCAACTCGCTGCCCGACATCTTCACCGGCGCGCGGGTGGCCATGGGTGTCTGCTGGGGCACCGTGGTGGCCGCCGAGCTTGTCGCCGCCGAGAAGGGGGCGGGGATGATGATCATGGTCGCCTCGAAGTTCCAGCTCACCGACATCGTGATCATGGGGATCATGTTGATCGGCGTGATCGGCTTCGGCATCGACATGCTGATGCGGCTGGCCGAGCGCAAGCTGGTGCCCTGGAAGGGCCGGGGCTGAGCGTAGGCCGGACGGGGGCGCCAGGGGGCTGCTTGCTCCCTTGCTCCCCCGTAGATACTTCTGCCTGTAGCGAAAGGCCGGGCGCGGAGGCTCAGCTCAGCAGAGCGGTGAGCTGCGCGTCGAGCCAGAGCCGCAGGCCGTCTACTGTTGCGACATAGGGATCCAGCAGCGGGGCGAGGGCGGGCACCGCGGCGGTGAGCGCCGGTGCCAGCGCATAGAACAACAGTGCCAGCGCCGCCAAGATCAGCACCACGCCGAAGCCGCGGGCAAAGCCGCTGCTCTGCAGTTCGTCCTCCTCGGCGGCCCGCGCGCGGCCCTGCGGCGTCTCCATGCGGCGCGGCTCGGGGACGACGCGCAGCGTCTGGTTGATTTCCTCGATGTCCGGCAGCAGGTCTCGGCGCGAGGGTGCAACGGAAGGGTGCTCGGGTTCAGAGGTCACGAACTCGGCGCGCTCGGGTGCCTCGGGGGCCGGCTCGGCTGCGCCGGCGGGCTCGGGTGTGGGCTTTCCGGAGGGTGGGGCATCGCCACGGCTGCGGGTCATGTGGGCGCGGGCGACACGCGCGCGGTGCGCGGCGCTTTCCTCGGCGGGCTCCGCGAGGCCGAGGTCAGGCTGGCTCTCGAGCGGTTCGGGATCGGTGCGGCGGCGGGCCTCGCGTTCGGCCTCCTGGCGCAGCACCTCGGCGACCGAGGGATCGAGCCCGCGGGCGCGAACCGGGCGGCGCGGTACCGGCGTGGCGAGTGGCTCGGAGTCCGGCGTCTCGTCGGGCTCGGGATCGGGGAAGGGCACGTGCTCGGCCTCGGCTTCGGTGGGCGGCGCAAAGGCACCCTCATCCATCTCTTCCCAGAGTTCGTCGTCCTGCGGGGCCTCGGCGGGCGCCTCTTCGGGGAGGGGCGCATCCAGCGGGTGCAGTTGGAACCAGGTGTGGCCGCAGCTCGAGCATTGCACGTCGCGCCCGCCCGCGGGGATCGCGTCGACCGGCACCTCGTATTGCGCGCCGCAATTGGGGCAAATCAGCCGCATATTGTCCTTAGCTTTCCATCTGTTCTGGCCACCATCCCTTTGCTGACAATAGGTTGCCGGGGTGCGGCGGGAAAGCCCATTTTCGGGCCGGGGGGCGGATTGCAACTGCGCCGCGGCTCGGGCACAACAGGGCAACGTTTTTACCGGGGGCGCGCAGGCGTGATCGAACTGGATAATGTGGCCTACAGCTACGGTGGCGGAGAGCTGCTGAGCGGGCTCACGCTGCGGCTTGCGCCTGGGTCCTTCCACTTCCTGACCGGGCCCTCGGGCGCCGGCAAGACGACGCTGCTGAAGCTCTGCTACGGCGCGCTGGTGCCCACCGCCGGCCACGCGCGGCTGTTCGGCGAGGACGTGCGGCGCATGGACCGTGACGCCATCGCGCTGAGCCGCCGGCGCATCGGCGTGGTGCACCAGGACTGCCAGTTTCTCGACCATCTGTCGGTCGCCGAAAATGTCGCCCTGCCGCTCACCGTGGCGGGCGAAGCCGGCAGCGATCTCGAGCAGAACCTCATCGAGCTGATGACCTGGGTCGGGCTGAAGAGCCGCGCCGATGCCCTTCCGCCAGAGCTTTCGGGCGGCGAGCGGCAGCGCGCGGCACTGGCCCGCGCGGTGATCATGTCGCCCGAGGTGATCCTCGCCGACGAGCCCACGGGCAACGTCGACTGGGAGATGTCGCAGCGGCTTCTGCGGCTGCTGGTCGAGCTCAACCGCATGGGCAAGACGATCCTCATCGCCACGCACGACCTCGGGCTCATCCGCTCGGCCAAGACCCAGGTGCAGGCGCGGGTGCTGCGCATCTCGAACCGCAGGCTGCAAGCGGCGGGGGTCGACCTGTGAGGCTGATCCGCGACTCCTTCGGGGCCTTCACCGGCTCTGACACCGGCGCCGACCGGGTGGTGCCGCCCACGGGTTTCACCGCCTCGCTCACGCTGTTTGCCGCCGGGGCCATGGCCTTCCTCGCGGTCTTCGCGCTGGCGCTGTCGCTGGCCGCCGGGCGGCTTGCCACAAGCTGGGGCGAGGAACTGGCGCGCGCCTCGACCCTGCGCATCTCTGCCCCCGCCGGGCAGCAGGCGCAGCAGACCGAAGCGGCGCTGCGGCTGCTGCAGCAGACGCCGGGCGTTGCCTCGGCCCGGGCGCTGTCCGAAGAGGAGCAGCAAGCGCTGCTCGAGCCCTGGTTCGGTCCGGACCTTCCGCTGGCGGATCTGCCGGTGCCGCAGCTGATCGAGATCATCGAGGAGGGTGGAGGCTTCGACGGCGCGGGGCTGCGGCTGCGGTTGCAGGCCGAGGTGCCGGGTGCGGTGCTCGACGATCACACGAGATGGCGGCGCCCGCTGGTGGCGGCTGCGGGCAAGCTGCGGCTGCTGGGGGCGGTGTCGATCCTGCTCATCGCCGGTGCGGTGGCGGCGATGGTCACGCTGGCGGCCAATGCCGCGCTGGCGGCCAATGCGCAGGTCATCGCGGTGTTGCGGCTGGTGGGGGCGACCGACGGCTTCATCGCCCGCGCTTTCGTGCGGCGCTTCACCCTGCGCGCCCTCGGCGGCGCGACCCTGGGCGCCCTGGCCGGCGCCGGCGCGCTGCTGCTGCTGCCCTCGGCGGGCGAGACGGCGGGTTTCCTCACCGGCCTGTCCTTCGTCGGCTGGCACTGGGTCTTCGCGCTACTGGTGCCGTTGCTGACCGCGGCGGTGGCCTTCGTGGCGACGGCGATGGCGGCGCGGCGGGTGCTTGGAGATTTGAGATAATGCTATACGCCCTGCAATGGATCCGCTCGCTGCTCTTCGTCGGACAGGTCTACTTGGCAATGGCGGCGGTTGGCCTGTTGTTCTTCCCGCTGGCGCTGTTCTCCGACCGGGGAGCGCGCGCAGCCTGCCGGGCGTGGTGCCTCTGGGTGCGCTGGACGGCCTCCTGGATGGTGGGGCTCAAAAGCGAGATCCGCGGCGAAGTCCCCTCGGGCGAGCTGCTGATCGCCGCCAAGCACCAGAGCTTCTTCGACATCATCCTGCTGTTCGGCGCGGTGCCTGCGGGGAAGTTCGTGATGAAGCGCGAGCTGCTCTTCACCCCGGTGCTCGGCCAATATGCCACCCGCATCGGCTGCATCCCGGTGAACCGCGGCAAGCGCGGTGCGGCGATCTCGAAGCTGGTGGCCGACGTCAAGAAGAGCGCCGAAGAGCACCCCGGCCAACTGATCATCTACCCGCAGGGCACCCGCGTGCCGCCAGGCGTAAAGCTGCCCTACAAGGTCGGCACGGCGATCCTCTACAGCCAGAGCGGTGAGCCCTGCGTGCCGGTGGCGACCAACGTCGGCGTGTTCTGGCCCAAGCGTGGCATCTACCGCAAGCCAGGCACGGCTGTGATCGAATTCCTGCCGGTGATCGAGCCCGGCATGCCAAGCAAGGTCTTTCTTGCGAAGATCGAGGCGGATGTGGAGGCGGCCTCGAACCGCCTGATGGCGGAGGCCGGGTTCCATGCGGAAGATTGAGAACATCGACGCGCTCGAGGCGCTCTACGGCACGGCGGCTGGTGCGTCGATCGACAAGGTGGTGCGGCGCATGACGCCGCTCTATCGCAGGTGGATCGCGGCCTCGAAACTCTGCGTGCTGAGCACCGTGGGGCCGGCGGGCACCGATGCCTCGCCGCGCGGCGACGACGGCCCGGTGGTGCTGGAGCTCGATCCGGGCACACTGGCCATGCCCGACTGGCGCGGCAACAACCGGCTCGACTCGCTGCGCAACGTGGTCGAGGACGGGCGGATCTCGCTGATGTTCTTCGTGCCCGGCAGCAACAACGTGGTGCGGGTGAACGGGAACGGTTGGCTGACCGATGACGAGGCCCTGCGCGGGCGTTTTGGCAAGGACGGCAAGCTGCCCGCGACCGTGCTGATCGTCGAGATCGCCGAGATCTACACCCAATGCGCCCGCGCGCTGCTGCGCGCCGGAACCTGGGTCTCGGGAGACGAGAGCGCTGGGCTGCCGACCATCGGTCAGTTCCTGGCCGAAGCCACGCAGGGCGCGACCGATGGAGAGGCCTACGACCGCGAATGGCCGGAGCGCGCCGCAAAGAGCCTGTGGTGAGCGACTGAGGGCTTCCATCAAATCTGGTCTCACCCAGCGCCTTGCTGACGGGGCTCGGATGCTTCTCCGGTAACGTACGCGCTGGCCTCTGGACGTTCAGCGGCCGAGCGCGTCCTTGCCGGCGAGGATGAGCGGTCGAAGTTTCTCGAGACGCGCCACCCGGGTGTCGGCCTTTTTCGCGCCGCCGATCTGCAGGGCGTGGCTCTTCTGCCGCCCCGGGGTGAGCGCATGGAAGGCCTCGGCCAGCTCGGGGTCCGCATCGAGCGCGGCGACGAGCTCCTCGGGCAGCTCCAGCGCGACCTCCTCCTTCGGCGGGCGGAGCCCCTGCGCGGCATAGGCCCGCGCCTCGGCCAGATAGGCTTCGAGCACCGGGCGCATCTCGCCGACCTGCGCCGCCGACGCGAAGCGGATCACGTTGGGATGGCGGGTGTTGGGGCCTTGCCGCTCGAGCACGCGCTCGGGATCTTTCATCAGGGCCGGGTTGAAGAAACTGAGCGTGAAATCATCCCGGAAGGCACCGATCAGCGCGACGTTGCGCTCTGCTTCCACATAGACCGGATGTCCCCATTTCGCGGTTTCCCCAAGACCCGATGCGAGGCAGATGGTACGCAGCTCGGCCAGGCCCTCGGCCCAGATGCGGGTGGCGCAGTCGGCGGTGGCAAAGCGCGCGCAGCGGCCGCAGCCTTGGGTAAAATAGGCGGTGCTGTCGGTGATCATCGCGGCCTCCTTCCCGGGGATGCCGCGGAGCCTAGCAGGCGGTGCGAGCTCGGGGGAGGGGGAAACGGAAAAGGCCCCCAAGCGTTGCTCGGGGGCCTTTCCTGCTGTTGCAGATCCGATCAGGCGTGGATCGCGCCGTCGCCGCAGGCCAGGGCCGCCTCACGCACCGCTTCCGAGAAGGTCGGGTGCGCGTGGCAGGTCAGCGCGACATCCTCGGCCGAAGCGCCGAATTCCATTGCCACGCAGATCTCGTGGATCAGGTCGCCAGCCGCCGGGCCGATGATGTGGCAGCCGAGCACGCGGTCGGTGTCCTTGTCGACGATCAGCTTGACGAAGCCGTCACCGGCGAAGACGGCCTTGGCACGGCCGTTGCCCATGAAGGAGAACTTGCCGACCTTGTAGGCGCGGCCCTCTTCCTTGAGTTGCTGCTCGGTCTTGCCGACCGAGGCGACTTCGGGATGGGTGTAGATCACGCCCGGGATCACGTCGTAGTTCACATGGCCCGCCTTGCCGGCGATGACCTCGGCGCAGGCCATGCCTTCGTCCTCGGCCTTGTGGGCCAGCATCGGGCCCTCGATGGCGTCGCCGATGGCGTAGATGCCCTTGACCGCGGTCTGCCAGTGGCCGTCGGTTTCGATCTGGCCGCGCTTGGTCAGCTTCACGCCGAGCGCCTCGAGGCCGAGCCCGTCGGTGTAGGGCGCGCGGCCGGTCGCGCAGAGCACCACGTCGGCTTCGGTGCTGTGCTCGCTGTCGTCCTTGCGCAGCTTGTAGCTCACGGTGGCCTTGCCGTCCTTGGTCTCGACCTTGGAGACGGCCGCGCCCATGGTGAACTTCAGGCCCTGCTTGCTGAGCAGCTTCTGGAAGGTCTTCTGCACCTCGGCGTCCATGCCGGGGGTGATGGCGTCGAGGAATTCGATCACCTCGACCTCGGTGCCGAGGCGGGCATAGACCGATCCCATCTCGAGGCCGATCACGCCGGCGCCGATGACCACCATCTTCTTGGGGATCTTGCCGAGCTCGAGCGCGCCGGTGGAGGTGACGACGATCTTTTCGTCGACCTCGACCTCGGCGCCGGGCACGGAGGCGGGCACGGAGCCGGTGGCGATGATGATGTTCTTCGCCTCATGGACCTCGTCACCGACCTTGACCTTGCCGGCCTCGGGGATCGAGCCCCAGCCCTTGAGCCAGTCGATCTTGTTCTTCTTGAACAGGAATTCGATGCCCTTGGTGTTCTGGCCGATCACGTCGTCCTTGTAGGCGAGCATCTGCTTCCAGTCGACCTTGGGCGCGGCGCCCTTGAGGCCCATCTTGGCGAAGTTGTGCTCTGCCTCGTGCAGCTGGTGCGAAGCGTGCAGCAGCGCCTTCGAGGGAATGCAGCCCACGTTCAGGCAGGTGCCGCCGAGGGTCTCGCGGCCCTCGACGCAGGCGGTCTTGAGGCCGAGCTGTGCGCAGCGGATGGCGGCCACGTAGCCGCCCGGGCCGGCGCCGATCACGATGACGTCGTATTGTGCCATTGGGGTCTCCTATCGGGTATTTCTGAAGGCACGGGGCATGCACACGGCATGCGCAAACCATGCAGATGAGGATGCGGGGCGGGCGCTGGCGCGGAGGGGGCTCTGCCCCCGTCCACCTGCGGTCGGCGCCCTCTGGATGCTTCGGCCTGAAAGACGCCTCATGGGGTCACCAAGGCCGCGATCAGCAGGGCGGCGGTCGCCAGGAAGCCGACGAACCAGATGAGCGAGCGCCAGGGCGTCCAGCCGAAGAGGTAGGCGGGCAGGTAGACGATCCGGGCCAGCAGGTAGAGCAGCGCGCAGGCGGCGGTGACGCTGTTGCCCTTGTCGGTGTAGGTGACGACCATCACCGCGATGGCAAAGAGCAGCAGGCCCTCGAAATGGTTGTTCATCGCCCGCTGGGCGCGCCCGGCGAGACCGGTGAGCTCGCGGCCCTCGTCGCGCGGCGAGGCGGCGTAGCGCGGGCCGACCTGGCGTTGCGCCAGAACCGAGAAGAGCGCCATCTGGGCCATCTGCAGCAGGCTCGCGAGGGTTAGTGCAAGCAGTTCCGGCGTCATGCGGTGCTCAGCATGTGGGACGCGGAGGGGCCGTGGCCGAGGGCGGTTTCCTGGTCGATCCAGGCCCGCGCCTTGTCGGCGTCGTTGACGGTGAAGAGCGCCCAATGCGCGGCGCTGCCTTCGATCCAGAGCTGCAGGAGGGTGAGCCCGGCCTGGGCCCGGGATTCCGCCTCGGTGTCGAAGCGGTCTGCGTCGAAACGGTCGTAACGGAGAAGTAGCTGCTGGCTCATCTTGCTCTCCCTTCGGGATCACGCGGGGCTCTGGAAGGCCGCGCCCGGGCAGGTCCGGGCGCGGCAATGTCTTGGGCGGGGCGCGGGCGTGGCGCCCCGGGGCCGAGGATCAGAGATCCATCAGCAGGCGGCGCGGATCCTCGAGGGCTTCCTTGACGCGGACCAGGAAGGTCACGGCGCCCTTGCCGTCGACGATGCGGTGGTCGTAGCTCAGCGCCAGATACATCATCGGGCGGATTTCGACCTTGCCGTTGATCGCCATCGGACGATCCTGGATCTTGTGCATGCCGAGGATGCCCGACTGCGGGGGGTTCAGGATGGGCGAGGACATCAGCGAGCCGTAGACACCGCCGTTGGAGATGGTGAAGGTGCCGCCCTGCATCTCGGCCATCGAGAGCTTGCCGTCACGGGCGCGCTTGCCCTTCTCGTTGATCTCCTTCTCGATCTCCGCAAAGGACTTCTGGTCGACGTCGCGCAGCACCGGAACCACGAGGCCCTGCGGCGTGCCGGCGGCGATGCCCATGTGCACGAAGTTCTTGTAGACCACGTCGGTGCCGTCGATCTCGGCGTTCACCTCGGGGACTTCCTTGAGCGCGTGGACGCAGGCCTTGGTGAAGAAGGACATGAAGCCGAGGCGCACGCCGTGCTTCTTCTCGAAGAGGTCCTTGTACTGGCTGCGCAGCGCCATCACCTCGGTCATGTCCACCTCGTTGTAGGTGGTCAGCATGGCCGCGGTGTTCTGCGCGTCCTTGAGGCGCTTGGCGATGGTCTGGCGCAGGCGGGTCATCTTGACGCGCTCTTCGCGGGCGGCGTCCTCGGCGGCAACCGGCGCGCGCGGCGCGGCGGCCGGGGCAGCGGCGGCCGGGGCCGACTTGGCGGCAGCAAGCGCGGCGGAGACGTCATGCTTCATGACGCGCCCATCCTTGCCCGAGCCCTGCACCTGGTCGCGGCTGATGCCGGCCTCGGCCATGGCCTTCTTGCCGGCGGGAGAGTCCTCGATGTCCTTGGAGCCGTTGCCATCGCCGGCGGGCGGCGTGTCGTACTGGGTCGGCGCCTCTGCGGCGGGGGCGGCGGCACCCGATGCGCCGCCAAGCACGGCGAGCTGGCCGCCGGCCTGCACGGTGGCGCCTTCCTCGGCGAGGATCGCGGTCAGCGTGCCCGCGGCGGGCGCCGGCACTTCGACCGAGACCTTGTCGGTCTCGAGCTCGCAGAGCATCTCGTCGGCGGCGACGGTGTCACCGACCTTCTTGAACCAGGTGGCGACGGTGGCTTCGGAGACGGATTCGCCCAGCGTGGGGACCATCACCTTGACCTCTTCGCCGCCCGAGGAGGCGGGGGCCTCGTCGGACTTTTCGGCCTTGTCGGACTTGGCCGAGGGGCGTTCCTCGACCTGCTCGGCGCCGGCTTCGCCCGCGGGGGCGACATTGGCGAGCAGGGCGTCGACGCCCACGGTGTCGCCTTCCTTGGCCACGATGTCGGCGAGCACACCGGCGACCGGGGAGGGAACCTCGACGGTCACCTTGTCGGTCTCGAGCTCGCAGAGCATCTCGTCCACGGCGACGGAGTCACCGGGCTTCTTGAACCAGGTGGCCACCGTGGCTTCGGTCACGGATTCGCCCAGCGTGGGGACGCGCACTTCGGTCGTCATCGCTTCATTTCCCTTCGATGGTCAGCGCTTCGTTCACAAGCGCCTCTTGCTGTGCCTTGTGCTGGCTGGCCAGACCCGTGGCGGGCGAGGCCGAGGTGGCGCGGCCGACGTAGACCGGCCGCTTGTGCGTGGCGTCGATCCGGCCAAGCACCCATTCGATATTGGGCTCGATGAAGGTCCAGGCGCCCTGGTTCTTGGGCTCTTCCTGGCACCACACCATCTCGGCGCCCTTGAAGCGTTCCAGTTCCTTGACCAGCGAGATCGCCGGGAAGGGATAGAACTGCTCGATCCGCAGCAGGTAGACATCGTCGATGCCGCGGGCGTCGCGCTCTTCGAGCAGGTCGTAATAGACTTTGCCCGAGCACATCACGACGCGCTTGATCTTGTCGTCGGCCACCAGCTTGGTCGCGCTCTCGCCCGATTCCGCGCTGTCCCAGAGGACGCGGTGGAACGAGGAGCCGGTGACGAAGTCCTTGGCCTCGGAAACCGCCAGCTTGTGACGCAGAAGCGATTTCGGCGTCATCATGATCAGCGGCTTGCGGTAGCTGCGGTGCAGCTGGCGGCGCAGGATGTGGAAGTAGTTGGCCGGGGTCGTGACGTTGGCCACGATCCAGTTGTCCTGGCCGCACATCTGCAAGAAGCGCTCGAGACGGGCCGAGCTGTGCTCGGGGCCCTGGCCCTCGTAGCCGTGCGGCAGCAGGCACACGAGGCCCGACATGCGCAGCCACTTCGATTCACCCGACGAGATGAACTGGTCGAACATGATCTGCGCGCCGTTGGCGAAGTCGCCGAACTGGGCTTCCCAGAGTACGAGCGAGTTGGGCTCGGCCAGCGAGTAGCCGTATTCGAAGCCCGAGACCGCGTATTCCGACAGCGCCGAGTCGATGACCTCGTAGCGGGCTTGGCCCTCGCGGATGTTGTTGAGCGGGTAGTAGCGCTCTTCGTTGTCCTGGTTGATGAGGCCCGAGTGCCGCTGCGAGAAGGTGCCGCGGGTGGAGTCCTGCCCCGCGAGGCGGACCGGGTAGCCCTCGGTCAGCAGCGAGCCGAAGGCCAGTGCCTCGCCGGTGGCCCAGTCGAAGCCCTCACCGGTCTCGAACATCTTCGAGCGCGCGTCGAGGAAGCGGCCCACGGTTTTGTGCAGCGGGAAGCCCTCGGGGACGGTGGTCAGCCCCTTGCCGACATCGGCCATGGTCTCGGGCGCGATCGCCGTCTCGCCGCGCTGGTAGTTGCCTTCCTTCTGCGCGTCGAGGTGCGACCAGCGGCCGTCAAGCCAGTCTGCCTTGTTCGGCTTGTAGGTCTTGCCGGCCTCGAACTCCTCGTTGAGGTGCGCCTGGAAGGCGGCCTTCATGTCCTCGATCTCGCCCTCGGGGATGAGACCGTCCTTGACGAGGCGATCGGTGTAGAGCGTCAGCGTGGTCTTCTGCTGCTTGATCTTCTTGTACATGATCGGGTTGGTGAACATGGGCTCGTCGCCCTCGTTGTGACCGAACCGACGGTAGCAGAACATGTCGATGACCACGTCCTTGCCGAACTTCTGGCGGAACTCGATCGCCACCTTGGCGGCGTGGACCACGGCCTCGGGGTCGTCACCGTTGACGTGGAAAATCGGCGCCTCGACCACCAGCGCGTTGTCGGTGGGGTAGGGCGAGGAGCGCGAGAAGTGCGGTGCGGTGGTGAAGCCGATCTGGTTGTTCACCACGATGTGGATGGTGCCGCCGGTGCGGTGGCCGCGCAGGCCCGAGAGCGCAAAGCACTCGGCCACGACGCCCTGGCCGGCAAAAGCCGCGTCGCCATGCAGCAGCACGGGCAGAACTTGCGTGCGCTCGGTGTCGCCGAGCTGGTCCTGCTTGGCGCGGACCTTGCCCAGAACCACCGGGTTCACCGCTTCGAGGTGCGAGGGGTTGGCGGTCAGCGACAGGTGCACCTTGTTGCCGTCGAACTCGCGGTCCGAAGAGGCGCCGAGGTGGTATTTCACGTCGCCGGAGCCGTCCACGTCCTCGGGCTTGAACGAGCCGCCCTGGAATTCGTTGAAGATCGCGCGGTAGGGCTTTTGAAGCACGTTGGCGAGCACCGACAGGCGGCCGCGGTGCGGCATGCCGAAGACGATCTCCTTGATGCCGAGGCTGCCGCCGCGCTTGATGATCTGCTCCATCGCCGGGATCAGCGACTCGCCGCCGTCGAGGCCGAAGCGCTTGGTGCCCATGTACTTGACGTGCAGGAACTTCTCGAAGCCCTCGGCTTCCACCATCTTGTTGAGGATCGCCTTGCGGCCCTCACGGGTGAATTTCACTTCCTTGCCGTAGCCCTCGATGCGCTCCTTGAGCCAGGCGGATTGTTCGGGGTCCGAGATGTGCATGTACTGCAGCGCGAAGGTGCCGCAGTAGGTGCGCTTGAGCACGCCCATGATCTCGCGCATCGAGGCGACCTGCAGGCCGAGCACGTTGTCGATGAAGATCGGGCGGTCCATGTCGGCCTCGGTGAAGCCGTAGGCCTTGGGGTCGAGCTCGGGGTGCGGATCCTTGCCGTGCAGGCCCAGTGGGTCGAGATCGGCGGCGAGGTGGCCGCGGATCCGGTGCGCGCGGATGATCATCAGCGCGCGGATCGAGTCGAGCACTGCCCGCTTGATCTGATCGTCGGTGACCGCGACGCCCTTCTCGGCGGCTTTCTCGGCGATCTTCTTGCCGGCGCCCTTGGTCTCGGCAACGGGCATCAGCGGCCACTCGCCGGTGATCGCGGCGGTGAGGTCGTCGTTCGGGGTCGGCGGCCAGTCGGCGCGTTCCCAAGAGGCGCCCTGCGCCTCGGCCTTCACGCTGGTCTCGTCGTCGCCGAGCTGTTTGAAGAACTCGCTCCACGCCTCGTCCACCGCGGAGGGGTCGTTCGCGTAGCGGGCGTACATCTGTTCGAGATATTCCGCGTTCGCACCCTGCATGAAGCTGAGGGCGTGGAACTGGTCATTCGAGCCTTGATCCGTCATCGCGCGTATTCCTTTCTGACCGATCGTTGAAGCAGCAGGAGGGGGGCCTTCGGGAAAGGCCCCCGTCATGATGCTCCGGGCGGTGTTCGGGCCGGAACCCTTGAGGGGGCGCGGGGCGGGCAATGCCGCCCCGCTGAGTGCTACTTAGGCTTTGATGGCCTTCATTACAGCCTCACCAAGCGTTGCCGGGCTGTCCGCGACCACGATACCGGCGGATTTCATCGCCTCGATCTTGGACTCGGCGTCGCCCTTGCCACCGGCGACGATCGCGCCAGCGTGGCCCATGCGGCGTCCCGGAGGAGCGGTGCGGCCCGCGATGAAACCGGCGGTCGGCTTCCAGCGGCCCTTTTTCTTTTGCTCGGCGAGGAACTCTGCGGCTTCCTCTTCCGCCGAACCACCGATCTCACCGATCATGATGATCGACTGGGTTTCCGGATCGTCGAGGAACATGTCCAGCACGTCGATGTGCTCGGTGCCCTTGATGGGGTCGCCGCCGATGCCGACGGCCGTCGACTGGCCGAGGCCCATGTCGGTGGTCTGCTTCACGGCTTCATAGGTCAGCGTGCCCGAGCGCGAGACCACGCCGACCGAGCCACGCTTGTGGATGTGGCCGGGCATGATGCCGATCTTGCAGGCGTCGGGGGTGATGACACCCGGGCAGTTCGGGCCGATCAGGCGCGACTTGCTGTCGACCAGCGCGCGCTTCACCTTCATCATGTCGAGGACGGGGATGCCCTCGGTGATGCAGATGATCAGCTCGATCTCGGCGTCGATGGCTTCGAGGATCGAGTCCGCTGCGAAGGGCGGCGGCACGTAGATCACCGAGGCGTTGGCTTCGGTCACGTGCTTGGCTTCATGGACCGAGTTGAACACCGGCAGGCCAAGGTGCTCCTGGCCGCCTTTGCCGGGGGTCACGCCGCCGACCATCTTGGTGCCGTAGGCGATGGCCTGCTCGGTGTGGAAGGTGCCCTGCGAGCCGGTCAGGCCCTGGCAGATGACTTTGGTGTTTTCGTTGACGAGGACTGCCATTGTGGCGTTCTCCTGATTGTCGCTGCGACGGGCGCAGCCTGAATTCCGGGAAGGGAGCGCCGCGGCGCCCCCAGACGCATCAGCCCTTGACCGCTTTCACGATCTTCTCGGCGCCGTCGGAGAGGTTGTCGGCAGCGATCACGTCCAGGCCGGACTCGTTGATGATCTTCTTGCCAAGCTCAACGTTGGTGCCTTCGAGGCGGACGACGAGCGGAACCTGCAGGCCCACTTCCTTGACCGCGGCGATCACGCCCTCGGCGATCACGTCGCAGCGCATGATGCCGCCGAAGATGTTCACGAGGATGCCTTTGACGTTCTTGTCCGAGGTGATGATCTTGAACGCCTCGGTCACCTTCTCCTTGGTGGCGCCGCCCCCCACGTCGAGGAAGTTGGCCGGCTCGGCACCGTAGAGCTTGATGATGTCCATGGTCGCCATGGCAAGGCCCGCGCCGTTCACCATGCAGCCGATCTCACCATCCAGAGCGATGTAGTTGAGGTCGTACTTGGAGGCTTCGAGTTCCTTGGCGTCTTCCTCGGTCTCGTCGCGCAGGTTGGCGATGTCGGGCTGGCGGTACATGGCGTTGCCGTCGAAGCCGAGCTTGGCGTCGAGCACCTTGAGGTTGCCGCCGGGCATGAGGATCAGCGGGTTGATCTCCAGCATCTCCATGTCCTTCTCGATGAAGGCCTTGTAGAGCTGACCCATCAGCTTCACGCACTGCTTCATCGCCGGGCCTTCGAGGCCGAGCGCGAAGGCGACGCGGCGGCCGTGGAACGGCTGGTAACCGGTGGCCGGGTCGACGGAGAACGACAGGATCTTCTCGGGGGTCGAGGCTGCGACTTCCTCGATGTCCATGCCGCCCTCGGTGGAGCAGACGAAGGACACGCGCGAGGTGACGCGGTCGACGAGCAGGGCGAGATAGAGTTCGCGCTCGATGTCCGAGCCGTCTTCGATGTAGATGCGGTTGACCTGCTTGCCGGCCGGGCCGGTCTGGTGGGTCACCAGGGTCTTGCCAAGCATCTTCTTGGCTTCCTCAGCCGCCTCTTCCACCGACTTGGCAAGACGGACGCCGCCCTTCTCGCCAGCTTCGGCTTCCTTGAACTTGCCCTTGCCGCGGCCACCTGCGTGGATCTGTGCCTTGACGACCCAGAGCGGACCGTCGAGCTCGCCGGCAGCGGACTTGGCTTCGTTGGCGCTGAGCACGACGCGGCCGTCCGAAACCGGGCAGCCGTATTCGCGCAGGAGCGCTTTCGCCTGATATTCATGGATGTTCATGGAAGACTCTTCCCGTCTTGCTGCGATTTCGGGGCCGGTATACGCGCCTCAATCGCGCGGCGCGAAGGGATTTTTGGCTTTCGGCGAAGATTTGCGAGATTTTTTTGCCGTTGTGATCACGGGCCAAAAAAGCGTGATCACAAACTCGACTGCGCTGGAATTGCGTTAGCGCCCGAGGTCCAAAGAATCAGCAAGCTGCCGCTGCGGAAGGCGACATGCAAAGCCCGAAAAAGCATGGGCCCCGGCGATGTTGTCACCGGGGCCCGAAGATTTCTGGTGCCCCACGGGGCTGCGGCAGGGCTTACGCCAGGCTGCTGTCGATGCCCTTGCAGGCCTCGACGAGACCGTTCACCGCGGCGACCGACTTGTCGAACATCTCCTGCTCTTCCTTGTTGAGCTTGATGTTCACGATCTTCTCGATGCCGCCGGCGCCGATCACGGTGGGCACGCCCACGTACATGTCCTTCAGGCCAAACTCGCCGTCGCAGTAAGCGGCGCAGGGCAGCACGCGCTTCTGGTCCTTGAGGTAGGCTTCGGCCATCTCGATGGCCGAGGTCGCGGGCGCGTAGAAGGCCGAGCCGGTCTTCAGCAGGCCGACGATCTCGGCGCCGCCGTCACGGGTGCGCTGCACGATGGCGTCGAGCTTCTCCTGCGTGGTCCAGCCCATCTCGACCAGGTCGGGCAGCGGGATGCCGGCGACGGTCGAGTAACGGACGGAGGGGACCATGGTGTCGCCGTGGCCGCCGAGCACGAAGGCGGTGACGTCCTTCATCGACACGTCGAATTCCACCGACAGGAAGTGGCGGAAGCGCGCCGAGTCGAGCACGCCGGCCATGCCGCAGACCTTGTGCGCGGGCAGGCCCGAGAATTTCTGCAGGGCCCAGACCATCGCGTCGAGCGGGTTGGTGATGCAGATGACGAAGGCGTCCGGAGCGTTTTCCTTGATGCCTTCGCCGACCGATTTCATCACCTTGAGGTTGATGCCCAGCAGGTCGTCGCGGCTCATGCCCGGCTTGCGGGGCACGCCGGCGGTGACGATGCAGACGTCCGCGCCCGCGATGTCGGCGTAATCCTGGGTGCCCTTGAGCTTGGCGTCAAAGCCTTCGGAGGGGCCGGATTCCGCGATGTCGAGCGCTTTGCCTTCCGGGGTGCCTTCCGAGATGTCGAAGAGCACGACGTCGCCGAGTTCCTTCAGGGCCGCGAGATGTGCAAGCGTGCCGCCAATCTGTCCCGCGCCGATGAGGGCAATCTTGGGTCTGGCCATGGATCTGTTCTCCGCTCCATTTGTGAAGTCCGCCGCTTGCGTAAGGTCTCTGCCGCCGACGCGCAAGGGCGCTGCAGGGCAGCATCACGGAAGCTCGATTGCTGACCACGCGGCATGGTTGCGATAAAGTCTTTAATTATCGGTGTGTTAGTGCCGGTATGCGAACGTATGCATTCTGTGATTAGCGAAGCCCGAGGGGCAGCGAGGTGCTGCAACCTGCGGGCGCAAATTGCCGCATTCACAGGCAATCGGGCGATTCTCTTTGGCGTCATCTGCGCCCGCTGCGCCGCGCGAGATATTTCTCGAGCTGCACCAGCGCGTCGTGGATCAGCACCGCGAAGAGCCCGACGATCAGCCCGCCCTGTAGCACGAAGGCGGTGTTGCTGGTCAGCAGCCCGGCAATGATCACCTCGCCCAGCGTGCGCGCGGCCACCGTCGATCCGATGGTCGCCGTGCCGAGGGCGATCACCACCGACAGGCGGATGCCACCGAGGATCACCGGCATGGCCAGCGGCAGCTCGACCCGCCAGAGCCTCTGCCAGCGATCGAGCCCGATGCCGCGTGCGGCCTCCATCGTGCTGGCGGGCAGGGTTGAAAGGCCGGTCATGGCGTTCTCGAAGATCGGCAGGAGGCCATAGAGGAAGAGCGCCACCAGCGTCGGGCCTGCACCGAAGCCGAGCGCAGGGACGGCGAGCGCCAGCACGGCGACCGGGGGAAAGGTCTGCCCGACATTGGTGATGGTGCGCGAGAGCGGGCGGAATGCGGCGCCGGCGGGGCGGGTGACGAGGATCGCCAGCGTGACGGCGACCACGGTCGCTGCGAGAGAGGCCATGGCAACGAGTCCGAGGTGGCTCAGCGAGAGCGAGAGCAGCGAGCTGCGGGTGTAGATCACCGGGCCATTTTCGGGCGCGAAGGGGGCGAAGGCCGGGGTGAAGGCTTCCGGCTTCAGCACCAGCGCCAGCAGCAGCGCGACGAGCGCCACGCGCAGGAGCATCCCCGGTTTCACGCGTGGCGCTCCGCCCGCGCGCGGATGGCCGAGAGCGTGACCCGCCCGGCAGGGCCGCCCCCGTTCAAGACAGGCACGGCCTCACGCCCGGTCCAGAGACAAGCCGAAAGCGCCTCGCGCAGGGTCGCATCCTCGGGCAGAGCCGGGCCTTCGGCCGCGCCGGGCTCGATCAGCTCGGAGACGGGGATCAGCGAGAGCAGCCGCATGGGCCGCTCGGTATCTCCCACCATGTCGGCGACGAAATCGGTGGCGGGCTGCGCGACGATCTCTTCCGGTGGCCCGTATTGCACCAGCCTGCCGCCATCCATCACCGCGATGCGGTCGCCAAGGCGGATCGCCTCGTCCATGTCGTGGGTGACGAGCATGATCGTAGAGCCGAGCTTGCGCTGGATGGCGCGCAGATCGTCCTGCGCGCGGGTGCGGATGATCGGATCGAGCGCGCCGAAGGGTTCGTCCATCAGCAGAAGGTCCGGGCGAGAGGCCAGCGCCCTAGCGACGCCGACGCGCTGCTGCTGCCCGCCCGACAGCTCCAGCGGCAGGCGGTCGCGAAACTCGTCAGGCTCCATGCCGAAGAGGGTAAGCAACTCGTCCACCCGGGCGACGATCTCCTCCTTCGGCCAGCCAAGCAGCTCGGGGACGGCACCGATGTTGCGCGCAACCGTGTGGTGCGGAAAGAGCCCGTGGCCCTGGATCGCGTAGCCGATGCGGCGGCGCAGGAGGTGGGGTTTTACCGCGTGGGTGGGCTCGCCGTTGATCCGCACCTCGCCCGAGCTGGGCTCGACCAGCCTGTTGATCATCCGCAGAAGCGTGGTCTTACCCGAGCCCGAGGTGCCCACGATCGCGGTGATCGTGCCGGTTTCGGCGGTGAGAGAAACGGCATCGACGGCGCGGGTCTCGCCGTAAAGTTTGGTGATCTTGTCGATCTCGATCATGTCTGGCGCTCCGGCAGGCGGCGGGTGAGGTCGACGAGGATGTCCATGACGATCGCCGCGACGAGGGCCATGAGGACGGTGGGCAGGGCGCCCAGCAAAATGAGGTCGGTGGCGGTCTGGTTGAGGCCCTGGAAGACGAAGCTGCCGAAGCCGCCGCCGCCGATCAGCCCGGCGATGACCGCAAGGCCGATGTTCTGAACCAGCACGATGCGCAGGCCCGCGAGGATCACCGGCATGGCCAGCGGCAGCTCGACCTTCCGCAGGCGTTGCATGGCAGTCATGCCCATGCCGCGGGCGGCCTCGATCGCGGCGGGAGGAGTTGCGGCGAGCCCGGTCACGGTATTGGCGACCACCGGCAGCAACGAATAGAGCACCAGCGCGAGGAAGGCGGGGGCAAAGCCGATGCCAGCGATGCCGAATGCCTGCGCGGCGGGGTAGGTCGCGGCCACCCAGCCGAGGATCGGGATCATGATGCCGAACATGGCGAGCGAGGGGATCGTCTGGAGAAAGCTCAGGACCGGCAGCATCGCGCCGCGCAGAGCGCCATTACGGTGGCACAGGATGCCGAGCGGGAAGCCGATCAGCGCCGCCGCGCCGAGCGAGCCGAGCGCGAGCGCGACGTGGCGCAGGCTGGCAGTGCGGAACGCGTCCTTTCGGCTGGCGTATTCCTGCATCACCGAGAGGTCCGACAGGGCGCCGGACCAGAGCAAGGCCGCGAGGGCGGCGAGAAGCACCGCCAGCAGCCCGGCGCGGGCGCGGGGGCCGGGGCGGAGCTGAGAGAGCGCGTCCGCCATCAGCAGCATCAGCACCAGCAGCAGGCACCACGCGCCCGCTCCGGGCGACACGCGCGCAAGATCCCCCGCCCCTTGAAGCTGCGCCGCCGCCCCCTGCGCCATCAGAAAGACGAGGCCGGCAAGGCCGATCAGGCTACCACCGAGGCGGCGCAGTGGCAGGGCAGAGGGGATGCCGAGCGCCAGCCCGGCGGCCAATGCGAGCGCGCCAGGTACGATCGCGCTCGGTGGGGCGCTGTCCCAGAGCATCACGCTTTCTCCGGCGACGATCCGGTTGGCGCGCAGCGTAAGGAGCGGCAGGGCCAGTGAAGCCAGCCCCAACGCGGCGAAAAGCAGGCCGGGCGCAGAGAGACCCCGCCCGGCACGCATCATCTGCCGCTCCGCGAGCGCGATCAGTCCAGCACCCCGGACTTGGTGAGATAATCACGGGCCACCGCCTCGGCAGGCTCGCCGCCGACCTGGATGCGACCGTTGAGCTCCTGCAGGGTCTCCATCGTCAGGCCTTCGAAGATCGGGTTCAGCACCTCGGGGATCGAGGGATATTCCTCGAGCACGGCGTCGCGGACGATGGGGCTGGGCTCGTAGACCGGCTGCACGCCCTTGTCGTCCTTCATCACCTTGAGCCCGGTCGCGCCGACGCCGCCGTCGGTGCCGTAGACCATGGCGGCGTTGACACCCGAGGTGCCCCTGGCCGCGGCCTGGATCGTCGCCGCGGTGTCGCCGCCCGAGAGGATCACGGTCTGGTCCTCGGACAATTCGAAACCGTAGGTCTCTTGCATGGCGGGCAGCACCGCGGGGGAGGAGACAAACTCGGTCGAGGCGGCGAGCTTCACGTCGCCGCCGCCCGACACCCAGGCACCGAAGTCACTCATCGTGTCGAGGCTGTTCTCCTCGGCCAGCGGCCCGGTCACGGCGATGGCCCAGGTGTTGTTGGCGGGGGCAGAGCTGAGCCAGGTAATGCCGTTCTCTGCGTCCAGCTCCTTGGCGCGGTCGTGCGCCGCGGCGGCGTCCTTCCAGGTGTCTGCGTCGGCTTCGTTGAAGAAGAAGGCCGCGTTGCCTGTGTACTCGGGGTAGATGTCGATCTGACCCGCCAGGATCGCCTCGCGCACCACTTGGGTTCCGCCCAGTTGCAGGCGCCGCTCGACGGGCAGGCCTGCATCCTCGAGTGCTAGGGCGATCATGTTGCCGAGCAGCCCGCCCTCGGTGTCGATTTTCGACGAGACGGTGATGTCGGCCTGTGCTGTGCCGGCAAACCCCGCGGCGAGGCTGGCGGCGGCGAGAATATGTGTGCGGATCATGGCGCGTCGGGCTCCCTTCCGTTGCGTCCTGTCGACTATGACAGAGTTCCGCTTAGAAACTAGGATAGGACGGGCCGAGGCCAAGTCTTCCGCGGAATTTCCGGGGGCGTGGGGGCTTCGGGTCGTGCGCCTCAGGCATCGCTTTCCTTTGGTGGGAGATGTTCGGCAAGGGTTTCAAAAGCCTGCCCGCTGGCGACAAGACATGTGACGCCTTGGCTGGAGGTGATGGTGATCGTCCATGTGCCGGTCTCGTCGGAGGCGAAGACCTCCATCACCGCGTTGTCGCTGCCGAGGCCGATGGACTGCCGCGTCTCGCCATAGGTTTCTGCGAGTCGGGCAATCACCACGTCGCGCGGGCCGCAAGCGCGGCTCTGGGCGGCTCCGGCAGAGGGCAGGGCGGCGAGCGCCACGCAGAGACCTATCAGGAGCAGGCTGCGCCGTGAGCAGCCGGGCCCCGGTGCGTGGCTGGTGGGGGTGGGATGTGCCGTCATCGGCTTTCCTTTCAGCGGGATGGTCCTTTCAGCGGGGGATGCCGGTGCGACTGGATCGGCGCTGCCAGCCGAGGGCGTTGGCAGGGCGCTGCCCTTGATTTCCGAGCCTGCGCGGCAATCCCGAAGGATTGGTAAAGGATGCGGCCGTGGTTAAAATGCGTTGTTCTTCTGCGCCGCGGCATGAACGCGCTTGCAGTTTTTGGAAAACAATTGCATCACTGACGCAATATTATTGCTCTACGGAGGAAGGCATGGATCTCGCGCTGCGGCCCTATCGCTCGGTACTTTACATCCCCGGCTCGAAGGAACGGGCGCTGGACAAGGCGCGTGGCCTCGCGGTGGATGCGATCATCTTCGACCTCGAGGATGCCGTGGCCCCGTCGGAAAAGCCCGCCGCGCGCGAGACGCTGGCCGCCGCGCTGGGCGTGGGGGGGTATGGCAAGCGCACGCGGATCGTGCGCATCAACGGGCTCGACACCGACTGGGGCGAGGCCGATGCGCGTGCTGCAGATAGCATGGATTGCGACACCGTGCTGTTGCCCAAGGTCGAGGACCCCGCACAACTCGACGCGCTGGCGGAGCTTACCGCAAAGCCGCTCTGGGCGATGATGGAGACGCCGAAGGGCATGCTCAACGCACAGGCGATCGCTGCGCATCCGCGGCTGGCAGGTATGGTCATGGGCACCAACGATCTGGCCAAGGAACTGAACTCGCGCTTCCGCGCCGACCGGCTGCCGATGCTCACCTCGCTGCAGCTCTGCCTGCTGGCGGCCAAGGCCTCAGGCTGCGTGATCGTCGACGGCGTCTACAATGCCTTCAAGGACGACGAGGGGCTGCGGGCCGAATGTGATCAGGGCCGCGACATGGGCTTCGACGGCAAGACGCTGATCCACCCGGCGCAGGTCGAGATCGCCAATGCCGCCTTCGCGCCCACCGAGGGTGAGATCGATCTGGCGCGGCGGCAGATCCACGCTTTCGAAGAAGCCGAGGCCGCGGGGCAGGGGGTTGCCGTCGTCGACGGCAAGATCGTCGAGAACCTGCATGTCTTCACGGCGAAATCGGTGCTCGCCAAGGCGGAAGCCATTGCCGCCATGGGGGCTTGAGGGCAGGCTCGGGCCGAACCCGGCACAAGGAGACCCCCAATGCTGCTTCTGATTCTCGGCGTCGCGCTCTGGTGGGCGGCGCATCTGTTCAAACGCTTTGCTCCCGACGCGCGGGCCAAGATGGGCGACAAAGGCAAGGGTGCGGTTGCGCTTGCGCTCGTTGCCAGCGTGCTGCTGATGATCTTCGGCTATCGCATGGCCGATGGTGCCTTCTTCTACGGGCGCACCCCAGCCACCGTCGGCATCAACAACCTGCTGATGCTGGCGGCGCTCTACTTCACCTCGCCCGGCCCCAAGAAGGGCGCGCTCTTTTACAAGATGCGCCACCCGATGCTGACCGGCTTCCTGCTCTGGGCCATCGCGCACCTGCTGGTGAACGGCGACGTGCCCTCCTTCGTGCTTTTCGGCGGGCTCGGGATCTGGGCGGTGGTCGAGATGAGCACGATCAACCGCAGCGAGCCGAATTGGACGCCGCCCGCCAAGGGGCCGATCAAGAAAGACCTGATCTTCCTTGCGGCCAGCGTCGTGCTGCTCTTCGTGATCGGCGCGATCCACACCTGGCTCGGCTATCCCACCTTTGGATGACAACTACCGGAACTGACCCCATGAAAATCTACCGACTGCTGACCGAAGACGACACCTCTGCCTTCTGCCACAAGGTCTCCGAGGCCCTGAGCAAGGGCTGGGAGCTTTACGGCAGCCCGACCTATGCCTTCGATGCCGCCAACGGCGTGATGCGCTGCGGGCAGGCCGTGACCAAGGACGTCGACACGCCCTACACCCCGGACATGAAGCTGGGAGCGCAGTGATGGCCAAGACCAACCTCGGTCGTTTCTTCGAGGAGTATCGCATCGGCGAGGTCATAGACCACGCCGTGCCGCGCACCGTGTCGGGCGGGGAAAGGGCGCTTTACCACGCGCTCTACCCGGCCCGGCATGCGCTTTACTCGTCGGATGACTTCGCCCGGAGCGTTGGTCTGCCCGGCGCGCCGCTGGATGATCTGGCGGCGTTCCATCTGGTGTTCGGCAAGACTGTGCCGGATGTCTCGCTGAACGCGGTGGCCAACCTCGGCTATGCCGAGGGGCGCTGGCTGAAGCCGGTTTATCTGGGGGACACGCTGCGCGCCTCCTCCGAAGTGATCGGGCTCAAGCAGAACTCGAATGGCAAGTCCGGCGTCGTCTGGGTCCGCACGCGCGGCACCAACCAGCGCGGCGAGACCGTGCTCGAGTATTGCCGCTGGGTGATGGTGCGAAAGAAAGACCTCGACGCGCCTGCGCCCGAGACGGTGCTGCCCCAGCTGAAAGAGGTTCTGGCGCCCGAGGATCTGGTGATCCCCGAGGGGCTCGACTTCACAAACTATGATTTTACCCTCGCCGGAGAGCCGCACCGCTGGGGCGATTACGCGGTCGGAGAGCAGATCGACCACGTCGACGGGGTGACCATCGAGGAGGCCGAGCACATGCTCGCCACCCGCCTCTGGCAGAACACCGCCAAGGTGCATTTCGACGCCACCCACCGCGAGGACGGCACGCGGCTGATCTATGGCGGGCACGTGATTTCGTTGGCGCGGGCGCTCAGTTTCAACGGTCTGGCGAACGTGCAGATGATCGCCGGGCTCAATGGCGGGGCGCATGCAAACCCTTGTTTCGCCGGGGATACGGTCAAAGTATGGTCCGAGGTTCTGGATCGCGCCGAGACCCCGGCGCCGGGCGTCGGTGCGCTGCGGCTGCGTTTGGTGGCGGCCAAGGGCGGCGCGCCCTTCGCGCTCAAGGGCGAGGACGGAAGATACCTGCCGGAGGTCCTGCTCGACCTCGACTACTGGGCGCTGATCCCGCGCTGATCTGACGCCTCGGCGCGACTGCGCGCGGTGCTTGAGTCGCGGTCCTGCCCTGCAAAAATCCGAGTTAAATACTTGGGAATAGGGCGACTCCGCGGAAGCCTCCGTTAGCGCCAGAAATGTGATCACACTTGAAAAAGCGTGATCACATATTCCGATCATTTTTTGGAATTGGGTGGAAAAAACACACTCCTGCGCCGTGCACCCGCGTGACAGGGCGGGGCAAGAGGCGCTAGAACCCGGCCACAAGGGAACCGAAAAGGACAAGCCATGGCTGAAGAGAACCGGATCCAGCGCCCGCTCTCCCCCTTCATGATCGGGCCGTATTACAGACCGCAGCTCACCTCCATGAGCTCCATCCTCACCCGCATCACCGGCAACGCGATGATCGTCGCGGTCTTCCTCATCGTCTGGTGGCTGCTCGCCCTGGCCGCAGGGCCCGAGGCCTTCGCCACAGCCGAATGGTGGATTACCAGCTGGGTGGGCAACCTCGTGATGTTCCTCTCGCTCTGGGGCATCTGGTACCACTACCTCGCGGGCCTGCGGCACCTCATCTTCGACGCGGGCAAGGGGCTCGACATTCCGACCGCCGAAAAGCTCGGCTGGGTCTGCATCTACGGTTCGGTGGTTCTGACCATCCTGACCGTGATCATCTACTGGATCTGAGGGAGGCGACAGACATGCGTTATCTGACCGACCGCAAGCGCGCCGTTGGCAAGGGCTCGGCCCATTCCGGCGCGGAACACCATTGGCACATGATCGTCAGCGCCGTCGCGCTCGCCTTCTTGGTTCCGACCTTCCTCTTCATCTTCGGCAACGCGCTCGGCTCCGGCTACGAGGCTGCGCTGGCGACCTTCCAGAAGCCCTTCGTGGCGATCCTGACCGGCCTCGTGCTGGTCGTCGGCCTGCAGCACTTCCAGAAAGGGGCCCGCGTCATGCTCGAGGATTACACCTCGGGGACCACGCGCAAGCTGCTGCTCATGCTGGTTGTCGGCCTGTGCTGGTCGCTGACCGCCGCCGGCCTCTTCGCGCTCGCCAAGATTGCCCTCTGAGAGAAAGACTGAAAGATGGCTGCATACGAATACGAGACGCATGATTATGACGTCGTGGTCGTGGGGGCCGGCGGCGCCGGCCTGCGCGCCACCCTCGGCATGGCAGAGCAGGGCCTTCGCACTGCCTGCGTGACCAAGGTCTTCCCGACCCGCTCGCACACCGTCGCGGCGCAGGGCGGCATCGCCGCCTCGCTGGCCAACATGGGCCCCGACAACTGGCAGTGGCACATGTACGACACGGTGAAGGGCTCCGACTGGCTCGGCGACACCGACGCCATGGAATACCTCGCCCGGTCCGCCCCCGCCGCGGTTTACGAGCTCGAGCATTACGGCGTGCCCTTCTCGCGCACCGAGGAAGGCAAGATCTACCAGCGCCCCTTCGGCGGCCACACCACCGAGTTCGGTGAAGGCCCCGCCGTGCAGCGCACCTGCGCCGCGGCCGACCGGACCGGCCACGCCATCCTGCACACGCTCTATGGCCAGTCGCTGAAGAACAACGCCGAGTTCTACATCGAATATTTCGCCATCGACCTGCTGATGGAAGACGGCGTCTGCAAGGGCGTGCTGTGCTGGAAGCTCGACGACGGCACCTTCCACGTCTTCAACGCCAAGATGGTCGTGCTGGCCACCGGCGGTTACGGCCGGGCCTACTTCTCGGCCACCTCGGCGCACACCTGCACCGGTGACGGCGGCGGTATGGTGGCCCGTGCGGGCCTGCCCCTGCAGGACATGGAATTCGTGCAGTTCCACCCGACCGGCATCTACGGCTCGGGCTGCCTGATCACCGAGGGCGCCCGCGGTGAAGGCGGCTACCTGACCAACAAGGACGGCGAGCGGTTCATGGAGCGCTATGCGCCCCAGTACAAGGACCTCGCGCCGCGCGACTACGTCTCGCGCTGCATGACCATGGAAATCCGCGAAGGCCGCGGCGTGGGCGAGCATGGCGACCATATCCACTTGAACCTTGCGCACCTGCCCAAGGAAGCGCTCGCCGAGCGTCTGCCGGGCATCTCGGAAAGCGCCAAGATCTTCGCCGGCGTGGACGTGACGAAAGAGCCGATCCCGGTTCTGCCGACCGTGCACTACAACATGGGCGGCATTCCCACGAACTACTGGGGCGAGGTGCTGAACCCGACCGCCGAGAATCCGAACGCTGTCGTGCCGGGCCTCATGGCCGTGGGCGAGGCGGGCTGCGCCTCGGTGCACGGGGCGAACCGCCTCGGCTCCAACTCGCTGATCGACCTCGTGGTCTTCGGCCGCGCCGCCGCGATCCGCGCCGGCGAAGTGGTGGACCGTTCGGGCGCCGTGCCGACCGCGCCGCAATCGCAGATCGACAAGGCCTTCGACCGGTTCGACGGCGTGCGCAACGCCTCGGGCGCGATCCCGACCGCCGAGCTGCGTCTCGAGATGCAGCGCACCATGCAGGCAGATGCCGCCGTGTTCCGCGCCTCCGAGACGCTGAAGGACGGCAAGGAAAAGATGACCGAGATCGCCGGCAAGATGGGCGACATCAAGGTCACCGACCGCTCGCTGATCTGGAACTCGGACCTGATGGAAAGCCTCGAGCTGACCAACCTCATGCCGAACGCGATCGCGACCATCGTGGGTGCCGAAGCGCGCCACGAGAGCCGCGGCGCCCACGCGCACGAGGACTTTGCCAACCGGGACGACGAGAACTGGCGCGTGCACACCATCAGCCGCGTCGAGGGCAACAAGGTCGAACTCAGCTACCGCCCGGTGGTTGTCGACCCGCTGACCACCGAAGCCGAGGGCGGCATCTCGCTGAAGAAGATCGCGCCGAAGGCACGGACGTTCTGATGCGCGCGGCTCTCGGCCTCGTCCTCGTGCTGGCGGCCTGTTCGCCCCAGACGCAAGACCAGATTGCGCGGCAGGCCGCGAAATCGACGGTCGCCCGCGTCGTGGCGGACAAGTACCCCGGCCTGCCGGTGGAACCGGCGCTGGATTGCGTGATCGACAATGCGTCGTCCACGCAGATCTACGCGCTGGCCGCCGACAGCGTCACCGGGCCGACCGCGAGCACCGTCGAGGTGGTTTCCGACATCGTCTCGAAGCCCGAGACCCTGACCTGCCTGGCAGCCGAGGGGCTGCCGGCCCTCATCCGATAGGAGAGCGACATGGTTCAATTCACACTTCCCAAGAACTCCAAGATCCGCACCGGCAAAACCTGGCCGAAGCCCGAGGGCGCGACCAACGTGCGGGCGTTCAAGATCTACCGCTGGAACCCCGATGACGGTGAGAACCCGCGGGTCGACACGTATTTCCTCGACATGGACAAATGCGGTCCGATGGTCTTGGACGCGCTGATCAAGATCAAGAACGAGATCGATCCGACGCTGACCTTCCGCCGCTCCTGCCGCGAAGGGATCTGCGGCTCTTGCGCGATGAACATCGACGGGATCAACACCCTCGCCTGCATCTACGGCCTCGACGAGGTCAAGGGCGACGTGAAGATCTACCCGCTGCCGCACATGCCGGTGGTCAAGGACCTGATCCCCGATCTGACGCATTTCTATGCCCAGCACGCCTCGATCATGCCCTGGCTGGAAACCAAGACCAACCGTCCCCAGAAGGAGTGGCGGCAGTCCATCGAGGACCGCAAGAAGCTCGACGGTCTTTATGAGTGCGTCATGTGCGCCTCGTGCTCGACCGCCTGCCCGAGCTACTGGTGGAACTCCGACCGCTACCTCGGCCCGGCGGCACTGCTGCACGCCTACCGCTGGATCATCGACAGCCGCGACGAAGCCACCGGCGAGCGCCTCGATCAGCTCGAGGACCCGTTCAAGCTTTATCGCTGCCACACGATCATGAACTGCGCCAAGACCTGCCCGAAGGGTCTGAACCCGGCGAAAGCGATCTCCGAGATCAAGAAGATGATGCTGAACCGGCACGTCTGAGCCAGAGCGCCGCGCAATCCCGAAACGCCGTGCCCGCAGGGCGCGGCGTTTTTTCGTGCCCGGTCTCGCGGTGCACCGTTGCGCTGAGCGCAGAGCGTGGTTGCAGCATCGGCGGGTGTGCCACCCTGCGCGAAGCCCTATCTAGGGAAGCGGACGGGAGGAGATCGAGAGATCAAGGATTGACGCTATGACCAGCACCGCTGCAAAGACCGATACCACCGCCCGTGAAGCCCTCGACGCGCTCGAGCAGGCCTTCGCCTACTACCAGCCCGAGCCCGTGCTCGTGCAGGTCGCGCACAAGGATGTGACCGCCGATCTGGGCACGCTGGACTATTACCGCGCCGCCTGAGGGTGGTTGCCGGCCGCGCCTCGCGTTAGGGTTTTGACCATGCGCCTTGCCTGCCAATCAAGCTCGACTGACCGAGGCCCCCGATGATCTTCGCGGGGGTCTTTGTCGTTGCGGTGATCGTGCTGCTGGTCTTCAACTACCGCCACGGCGACACGCGCAAATGCCGCTGGCGCGAGCGCCGCGGCGCGGGCGAGAGCAGCTGGACCTGCGTGCAGTGCGGCGCCACCACCACGGGGCCGCGCGGCCAGACCCCCGACATTTGCCTGCGCCAGACGAGCTGAGGCCGACGACGGTCGGGGCAGGGGTGCCGGCGCAGGGCGCGAGCGACAGAGCGAGCACTGCCGCCGTCCCCTTTCGGGGCCTCCCCCGTGATATTTGCGCCTAGGAGGTGGGGCAGGCTTGCGCCTCGCGGGGGCGGCGGGTCTTCTGACGGCAAAGAGGAGCCACAGGATGACCAAGACCCCAATCGCACCGCCGAAGGACGCCGAGGCCCGCCGGGCTGTGGCCCCGGTGATCTGCTATCCCACCGAGACACTGCCCGTGCCGGACATGGCGCTCTACCGCGCGGCGCTGGCGCAGGCGGAGCTGGTCGAGACCGTTGTCGCTGCGCCGCGCGAGGCTTGTGCCTTCCGGGTGCCCGCGGGAGGCTTCTTTCGCATCCGCAGCGTCGAGGCGCCGCAGGTGGGCGATCTCAACCTGTGGAATGCCGCGGACCTCTCGGAGCGCTTCTATTCGGGCAAGACGCGCGCGCTGCATGGCACGCATCTGACCACGGGCGCGCGTATGTGGTCGAGCTTTCCCGACCTGAGGCCCATGGCGACCATCGTCGAGGACAGTCTCGGCTGGTATGGCATCGATGAATACGGCGGCTCGGTGCATGACGTGATCGGAACGCGCTGCGATCCGCACACGCATCACCTGCTGAGCGGCGGCGAGCAGTACCACCAATGCTGCCATTCCAACCTGACACGGGCGCTGGCGGGGGCGACGGGGCTCTCGGCCGAGGCGGCGGCGCGCGAGGTGCATGACGTGCTGAACGTCTTCATGTGCACCGGCTTCACCCGCGACACCGGCCAGTACTTTATGAAGGCGAGCCCGGTGCGCCCCGGAGATTTCCTGACGTTTTTCGCCGAGATCGAGCTGTTGGGCGCGCTGAGCGCCTGCCCAGGTGGCGATTGCGCCAGCGAACACAGCTCGGACAGGGCGCGTTGCGCGCCGCTGGAGGTGGACATCCTCAGAGCGCCAGAGGGGGCGCTGGAGGGCTGGCAGCCGCCCGCGCGCAACGGGTACGACCGCAGCCACGGCATGTGACCAGGCCCTCGGGGAAAGCTGGCAGGTAAGGCTGGGAAGGATCAGCCGGGCGGGCGCTCTGTCCCGCCCGCACCTCAGGCGAAGGCTGCCTCGAGCGCGATCTCGACCATCTCGGCGAAGGAGCTTTGGCGCTCTTCCGCCGGCAGGGCCTCATGGGTGAGGAGATGGTCCGAAACGGTGAGCACGGCAAGCGCGCGCACGCCGTGGCGCGCCGCGAGATTGTAAAGCTCGGCCGCTTCCATCTCGACGCCGAGGATCCCGTGCCGAGTCATGATCTCGGTCAGATCGGGGCGTTCGTCGTAGAACACGTCGGCGGAGTAGATCCCGCCCACATGGGTTTTCGCTCCGATGCGCGCTGCGGCCTCGGCGGCGGCGCGCAGCAGGCCGTAATCGGCGCAGGGTGCGAAGTTCACCTCGCGGAAGATGCCGCGCGACGGGGTAGACAGGCTGCTGGCCGTCATCGCAAGGATGACGTCCCGCACCGAGACACTCTGCTGCATCGCGCCGCAGGAACCGATCCGGATCAGGGTCTTCGCCCCGTAGTCCCGGATCAGTTCGTTGGCGTAGATCGACAGGCTCGGCATGCCCATGCCGGAGCCATGGACGGAGACCCGGTTTCCTTTCCAGAACCCGGTGAAACCGTACATGCCGCGCACCTGGTTGACGCAGTCCGCGTTTTCCAGAAACGTTTCAGCCACCCATTTCGCGCGCAGTGGATCGCCGGGCATCAGAACCGTTTCGGCGATATCGCCGGGCTTTGCTCCGATATGGATGGTCATCAGAGCGCGAGATCTTCGAGCGATTTGCCCTCGTCAAGCGCTTCGATCACCCAGTTCGGTTTGCGACCACGACCGGTCCAGGTCTGCGCCGGATCGGACGGGTTTGCGTATTTAGGGGCGCCTTTGGAGCCCTTGGTGCCGCCAGCGGCAATGATTTCGTCCAACGAGTAACCGAATTCCTTGGCGACCTGCTCGGCTGCGCGCTTTGCTTCCGCCTTGCGGCGCGCGTCTATGGTAGCCAGAGCTTTATCCACGTCGGCCTTTAGCTGCTTCAACTCGTCCTTGGACAGGGTATCAAGGTCAATATTCACGATTGTCTCCGTTTTCTGTGCCAATAAAATTGGCTATCCGGAGCTATTCCGCAAGTGCACGCTTTGTGTCAATTCTAGATTTTGTATAAAGAGGCTATTGACCACTCACAATCACCGTGAGCCGCCTGTTCTTTTTGCTCTTCTCCTGCGGGATTTTACGCTATTGCGCGGCGACGCTCTCGGGATCCGCGAGGGTGATGATGTCCTGCATTATCTTGTTCAGCTCAAAGTCCTTGGGCGTGTAAACGCGCGCAACGCCGCAGGCGAGAAGCCTTTTGGCGTCTTCGTCGGGGATGATGCCGCCAACCACCACCGGAATATGCGCAAGCCCTTCAGTGCGCATTTTTTCCAGAATATCGGAAATCAACGGAATGTGACTACCCGAAAGAATGGAAAGCCCTATGACATGCGCGCCGGTGTGGGCTTGCGAAACAATCTGTTCAGGAGTTAACCGAATTCCGTCATAGTCTATCTCCATGCCGCAATCGCGCGCCCGGAAAGCGATCTGCTCGGCGCCGTTCGAATGCCCGTCGAGACCGGGTTTTCCAACGAGAAAGCGCAGGCGGGTGCCCAGTCGGTCGCTGACCGCATCGACTGCGGCACGCAGGTCCTCAAGCCCCTCCGTGCGGTTGGAGACGGCCTTGGCGACGCCGGTCGGGCCGCGATATTCCCCATGTACGGCGCGCATTTCCCCCGCCCATTCGCCGGTTGTGACCCCCGCCTTTGCGCAGGCGATCGAGGCGGGCATGATGTTTTCCCCCGTCGAGGCGGCGCGGCGCAATTCGGCCAGCGCATCGGTCACGGCACCGGCATTGCGGGCGGCACGCCAGTCTCCGAGCCTAGAGATTTGCTCGTGCTCGACCGCGGGGTCCACCACCATGATTCCACCGTCTTCGCCAACCAGCGGGGAAGGTTCGGCATCCGTCCAGCGATTCACGCCCACCACGGTGGTCTCATTGCGCTCGATACGCCCGAGCCGGTCCGCATTGGCGTCGACGAGCCGGGCTTTCATGTAGTCGATGGCGCCGATGGCGCCGCCCATCGAGCCGATATTCGCCAGCTCGGCCCGCGCGCCCTGCTTCAGTTCCTCGACCTTTCGATCCACCGCGGGATTGCCGTCGAAGAGATCGTCGTATTCGAGCAGGTCGGTCTCATAGGCCAGGATCTGCTGCATCCGCATCGACCACTGCTGGTCCCAGGGACGGGGCAGGCCGAGCGCCTCGTTCCAGGCGGGCAATTGCACGGCGCGCGCGCGGGCTTTCTTCGACAGGGTGACGGCCAGCATTTCAATGAGAATGCGGTAGACGTTGTTTTCCGGCTGCTGCTCGGTCAACCCGAGGCTGTTGACCTGCACGCCATAACGGAAACGCCGGTATTTCGGATCGGCGACCCCATAGCGCTCTTGCAGGATTTCGTCCCAGAGATCGACGAAGGCGCGCATCTTGCACATCTCGGTGACAAACCGGATCCCGGCGTTGACGAAAAAGCTGATGCGTCCGCAGAGCGCCGGGAAATCCTCGGCGGCGACCCGCGGTCTCAGCTCGTCCAGCACCGCGCAGGCGGTGGCGAGGGCAAAGGCCAACTCCTGCTCGGGTGTCGCGCCAGCCTCTTGCAGATGATAGGAGCAGACATTCATCGGGTTCCACTTGGGCACATGGTCATAGCAATACTCGGCCACGTCCCCGATCATCTTGAGCGAAGGTTTCGGCGGACAGATATAGGTGCCCCGGCTGAGGTACTCCTTGATCAGGTCGTTCTGCACCGTGCCCTGAAGGTTCGCGATCTCCGCGCCCTGTTCCTCCGCGACGGCGATATAGAGCGACAACAGCCAGGGCGCGGTGGCGTTGATCGTCATCGAGGTGTTCATCTGCTCGAGCGGGATCTGGTCGAACAGTGCGCGCATGTCGCCGAGGTGGCAGACCGGCACGCCAACCTTGCCGACCTCGCCGCGGGCCAGCACGTGATCGCTGTCGTAGCCCGTTTGGGTCGGCAGATCGAAGGCCACCGAAAGCCCGGTCTGCCCCTTGGCGAGATTGGACCGGTAGAGCGCGTTGGAGGCGCTGGCGGTGGAATGTCCGGCATAGGTGCGGATCAGCCAGGGGCGGTCGGGCTGGCGCGGGCTGGTGCTGTCCTTCATATCATCCTCCCTTGAGCTGCTCGAATCTCGCGAGCAATCATCTTGCTGTTTGGAGTGGATATTGGAAATAAAATGTCCAGTCAATTCGCCGCATCGCGGCGGAGAGCCTCAGCTGCGCTGCAGCAGGGGCGGGATCTCGGAAACCCCAGTATACATGCGTTTCGAGCGAATGCAGGCTCACGGCTGCGCATCAACTAAGTTATAAAATTTCTCAAAGATAGCTATCAGAGTTGCAATGTTGCGCGTTGAATTGTATCTCGAAGGGGAGGAGCCCCGCGATTCTGCACTGCGGCGCGGGCGACGCAGGAGTGAGGAAGGAGGCCATGATGGCACTCGACAGCAAGACCGAGATCGCGCCCTACAACGCACCGGTGAAGGACCTCTACGAGATCGGCGAGATGCCGCCCCTCGGCCATGTGCCGAAGCAGATGTACGCCTGGGCGATCCGCCGCGAGCGTCATGGCGAGCCCGACCAGTCCTTCCAGAAGGAGGTGGTCGACACCTGGGAGATCGACAGCTCCGAGGTGCTGGTTCTCGTGATGGCGGCCGGGGTCAACTACAATGGCGTCTGGGCCGGGCTCGGCGTGCCGATCAGCCCCTTCGACGGCCATGGCGCGCCCTATCACATCGCGGGCTCCGACGCCTCGGGCATCGTTTGGAAGGTGGGCGACAAGGTCACCCGCTGGAAGGTCGGCGACGAGGTGGTCATCCACTGCAACCAGGACGACGGCGACGACGAAGAGTGCAACGGCGGCGACCCGATGTTCTCGCCCAGCCAGCGCATCTGGGGCTACGAAACGCCGGACGGCAGCTTCGCCCAGTTCACCCGCGTGCAGGCGCAGCAGCTGATGCCGCGACCCAAGCATCTGACCTGGGAAGAAAGCGCCTGCTACACGCTGACGCTGGCCACCGCCTACCGGATGCTCTTTGGCCACCACCCGCATGAGCTCAAGCCCGGGCAGAACGTGCTGGTCTGGGGCGCCTCGGGCGGGCTCGGCTCCTATGCGATCCAGCTGATCAACACTGCCGGCGCGAACGCCATCGGGGTGATCTCGGACGAGAGCAAACGCGAGTTCGTCATGTCGATGGGTGCCAAGGGGGTCATCAATCGCAACGAGTTCAAGTGCTGGGGCCAGCTGCCCACGGTCAACACGCCCGAGTACAACGACTGGCTCAAGGAGGCGCGCAAGTTCGGCAAGGCGATCTGGGAGATCACGGGCAAAGGCGTGAGCGTCGACATGGTCTTCGAGCACCCGGGCGAGGCGACCTTCCCGGTCTCGGCGCTGGTGTGCAAGAAGGGCGGCATGGTGGTGATCTGCGCCGGCACCTCGGGCTTCAACTGCACTTTTGACGTGCGCTACATGTGGATGCACCAAAAGCGCCTGCAGGGCTCGCATTTCGCCCACCTCAAGCAGGCCTCGGCGGCCAACAAGCTGATGATCGAGCGCCGGCTCGACCCGTGCATGTCCGAGGTCTTCGGCTGGGAAGAGATCCCCGCGGCGCATGTGAAGATGCGGCGAAACGAGCACAAGCCGGGCAACATGGCGGTGCTTGTCCAGGCGCCGCGCACCGGGCTGCGCACCTTCGAAGAGGCGCTTACCGTAATCTGATTGCCGCCGTCTGATCTGGTGCGGGCGTGGCCAAGAGGATGCCTGCTGCGCTGCCGAAGGTCGGCGCGGCGGTCTCGCGGTGGGCGGCTTCTTGAACAGACGAAGCCGGGTCGAAGAGGGGACGGGGCGGGAGGCCCTGTCCCTTTTTTGTGTCAGAACGGCGCGCCACGTCCGCAGGCCCGCGCTGATATGCTACACTGCGCATGTGTCGCGGGACATTTTCCCGACTGCGCCCTCCCTGCACGGCGGGTCACCCCGAGTTTTCCGAGTCAATTTCTTTCTAGGACATTTGAGCCCAACAAATTGAGGAGAACACGCCATGACCCCCTGGGAGCTTCACGGCTACGAGCTGGGAAACTGCAATTGCGCCCCCGGCTGCCCCTGCCAGTTCATGTCCCTGCCCACCTATGGCAACTGCGAGGCGGTAGCGGGGTTCGAATTCCATTCCGGCCATCACGGTGAAACCGATCTTTTGGGCACCCGCGCCGCCATGCTGCTGCATTGGCCGGGTCCGATCCACGAAGGCGGGGGCACCATGCAGGTCGTCATCGATGACGGCGCAAGCCCGGCGCAGCGCAGGGCACTCGAGCGCATCTTCGTTGGCGAGGACACCGAGGACATGGCGACCATGTGGTGGGTGTTTTCCGCGATGTCGCCGAACAAGTTGCAGACGCTTTACAAGCCGATCGCCTTCGAACTCGACATGGAGAGCCGCAGCGCGCAGCTCTCGGTCCCCGGGGTGGTCGACTGTGTCGCCGAGCCGATCACCAACCCGGTCACCGGGGCTGCGCATCGGGCGCGGATCAACCTGCCGCATGGCTTCGAGTATCGCGTCGCCGAAATCGCCCGGGGCACGGCCAGCACCAGCGGCGAGATCCGCCTCGAGAACAACAAGGCCAGCCACGCCCATCTGCTCGAGATCCATCTGTCAGGGCAGGGCGTGCTCGAGGCCGCCTGAGCCGAGTCGCCTCAGATCGGAGATGTCAGGATGCAAGAGAGCCTTGCCGAACGCGCCCTGCGCCGCGACCGGCTGATCGTTGCGGGTCTGCTGGGGCTGCTGTTCCTGCTGGCGGCGCTCTACACGGTCAGCGGCGCCGGCATGGAGATGTCGGCGCCGAAGATGACCGGCATGTCGGGCGAGGCCGGTCCGTCGGGCATGGACATGGACATGGCCGGGGGCTGGTCCTCCGGGCAAGCGCTGCTGGTCTTCCTGATGTGGTGGGTGATGATGATCGCCATGATGCTGCCGAGCGTGGCGCCGGTGGTACTGCTCTACGCCGCGCTCGGGCGGCGCGGGGCGCAGGCCTTGGCGGTGCCGCGCAGCTGCGCGGCGTTCGTCCTAGGCTACCTCGCAGTCTGGGCGCTGTTCAGCGCGCTGGCGACGGCGCTGCAATGGGGGCTCGAGGCGGGCGGGCTGGTCTCGGCCAGCATGATGTCTCTCACCAGCAGCAGGGCCGGGGCGTTGGTGCTGATTGCCGCCGGGGCCTTCCAGTTCACCCCGCTCAAGCAGAGCTGTCTCAGCCAGTGCCGGTCGCCGGCGGAGGTCCTGACCCGCCACCGGCGCTCCGGGATGACGGGGGCCTTCCGCATGGGGGTGGAGCACGGCTGGTACTGCCTCGGCTGCTGCTGGTTCCTTATGGCACTGCTCTTTGTCGGCGGCATCATGAACTTCGCTTGGATCGTCGGCCTCGCGCTCTGGGTCGCGGCCGAGAAATACCTTCCGCACGGGCCACAGATCAGCAAGCTCGCCGGGGCGGCGCTGGTTCTCTGGGGCGCCGCGATCCTGGCCGGAGCGCTGTGAGGCTGCTCAGGCGGGGTAGAAGCGCCCGCCCTTGCGTGCCATCTCGGCAAGCGTCTCGGGGCAGGTGAAGCGCCGCCCGTGGCGATCGGCGAGTTCAGAGGCACGCTCCGCGGCATAGGGGGCGCCGAGCATGTCGAGCCAGGAGAACGGCCCGCCCGACCAGGGCGCGAACCCCCAGCCCAGCACGGCGCCCACATCGCCTTCGCGCACTCCCGGCAGCACGTGGCGCTCGAGCGCCCGAACGGCCTCCAGCGCCTGCACGAAGAGCAGCCGGTGTTGCACCTCCTGCAGCTCCGGCTGCTCTTCCGCTTCGGGCCATTCGACCGCCAGCCCCTCCCAGAGTCCGAGCCGCTTGCCGCCCTCGTAGGTATAGAAACCCGCGCCCGCCTTGCGTCCAAGCCGCCCCAGGTCGGCCATGCGCTGCAGCACCTCGTCGACATCCGCGTCCCGATAGCTCTCGCCCATGGCGGCACGGCTGGCCTGGGCGATCTTCAGTCCCAGCTCGATCGAGGTCTCGTCGACCAGCTGCAGCGGACCGAGCGGCATGCCGGTCAGCTTGGCTGCATTCTCGATCAGTGCCGGGGCGACGCCCTCTCGCAGCAGGCGCAGCCCCTCGTTGAGATAGGGGATGATGCAGCGGTTGGCATAAAAGAAGCGCGCGTCGTTCACGACGATCGGCGTCTTGCGGATCATGCGGGCGAAATCCAGCGCCTTGGCCACGGCGCGCGGGCCGGTGCGGACCCCCTTGATCACCTCGACCAGCTGCATCTTCTCGACTGGTGAAAAGAAATGCAGGCCGACGAAATTCTCGGGCATCAGCGAGGCCTCGGCCAGTTTCGACACGGGCAGGCTCGAGGTGTTGGTGGCGAAGATGCAGCTCTCGGGTACGTGGCGCAGCGCGGTGCGGGTGACCTCGGCCTTCACCTCTGGATCCTCGAAGACCGCCTCGATGATCATGTCGCAGCCGGCCAGCGCGTCGAACTCGGTGGGGGCGCTCAGCCGCTGCAGCACCGCCTGCTTCTGCGCGGCGCTGGTCTTGCCGCGCTTCACCCCTTCGTCGAGATAGGCCTCGGCGTGGGCGCGGCCCTTGTCCGCCGCCTCCTGCGTGCGGTCGAGCAGCACCACCTCGACCCCCGCCTGCGCCGCGACCAGCGCGATGCCCGCGCCCATCATCCCAGCGCCAAGCACGCCGAGCTTCTTCACGCTCTGCGGCGGCACGCCTTCGGGTCGGCCCGCGCCCTTGTCCAGCGCTTCCTTGCCGACGAAGAGCGTGCGGATCATCGCGCTCGAGCTGGGGTCGAGCATGACATGGGTGAACCAGCGCGCCTCGATCCTGAGCGCGGTGTCGAAGGGCACCTGTGCGCCCTCGTAGACCGCCGAAAGCAGCGCCTTTGCGGCCGGGTAAGCCCCCTTGGTCTTGCCGTTCACCATGGCCGAGGCGCCGAGAAAGGTCATGAAGCCCGCCGGGTGATACGGCCCGCCGCCGGGCAGCTTGAAGCCCTTGCGGTCCCAGGGTTTCGCCAGCGCCTCGGGCGCGGCCTGCAACACCCAGGCGCGGGCGGCCTCTTGGGGGTCCTCGGCGATCTCGTCGATCAGCCCCGCGGCCTTCGCCTTTTCGGGGGACAGAAGCGTGCCCTCCAGCAGGTAGGGCGCCGCGCCCATGGCCCCGAGCCTGCGCACCAGCCGCGTGGTACCGCCGGCGCCGGGAAAGAGCCCGAGCTTGATCTCCGGCAGGCCGATCTTCGCACCGTGGGTCGGCGCGGCGAAAATCCGATGACAGGCCAGCGCCAGCTCGTAGCCGAGCCCGAGCGCTGTGCCGGGCAGGGCGCAGGCGATGGGCTTGCCACCCTCGTTCGCCGCGTTCATCCCGGCGCGCTCGATCCGTCGCAGCGCCGCGTGCAGCGCCATGATCCCCTCGAAGATGCCCTTGGCCGGGTCGTCCCCGGCGGCCTCGCGCATTGCCGCCAGCGTCTTCAGGTCCATGCCGCCGGCAAAGCTGCCGGGCTTGGCGGAGGTGATCACGATGCCTTTCACGCGCGCATCTTCCAGCGCCGCGCTCACCAGCGCGTCGAGCTCGGCGAGCGCCTCGAGGCTCATGACGTTCATCGATTTGCCGGGCGTGTCCCAAGAGATGGTGCAGACGCCGCCCTCGGTGTTGGCCGAGAAATCGGTCATGTCTCATCCTCCCCTTCGTGCCGCCCCACCTCCGAGCCGTCGCGGCGGCGGTAGACGCGGGCCGCGCCATGGGTTTCGGTCACCAGGTCATGATCGCTGTAGTGGATGACGTCCGCGCCGCTGCGGGTGCCGATCACAAGGTAGCGGGCCGGTGCGTCCGATCGGTTTTCAAGCCGGTGCCCGATGCCCTGACCGGCGGGCCAACAGGCGCAATCGCCCGGACCCATCGCCACCTCTTCGTCCTCGACCAGCACCAATGCGCCGCTCAGCACGTAGACCATCTCGTCCTCGCGCTCGTGCCAGTGCCGCCAGCCCGAGGCCGAGCCGGGCGGCAGTTCCTCGATGAAGGCGCCGAATTGGGTCAGCCCGCCCGGATCCGACAGGAGCTGGCAGCCATAGGGGCCGGGACCGTCACCGAGCACGCGATGGCGGCTGGCGCGATGGGTGGTGACGGGTTGGGGGTGGAGTTTTGGCATCATACCCTCTCGAGGATCATGGCCACGCCCATGCCCGAGGCGACGCAGAGCGTGACAAGGCCGGTGGATTTGTCCGCGCGCTCGAGCTCGTCCAGAAGCGTGCCGATCAGCATTGCCCCGGTGGCGCCGAGCGGGTGGCCCATGGCGATGGCGCCGCCGTTGACATTGACCTTGCCCGGGTCGGCGTCGAAGGCCTGCAGAAAGCGCAAGACCACCGAGGAGAAGGCCTCGTTCACCTCGAAAAGGTCGACGTCGCCGATCTCCATCCCCGCCTGCTCGAGAACCCTTTCGGTGACGGGGAGCGGGCCGGTCAGCATGATCGTCGGCTCGCTGCCGATGCGGGCCATGGCGCGGATGCGGGCGCGGGGCGCCAGCCCCATCGCCTCGCCGAAGCCCTTCGAGCCGAGCAGCACGCCCGCCGCCCCGTCGACGATGGCGGAGCTGTTGCCCGCATGGTGAATGTGATCGATGCGTTCCAGCTCGGGGTAGCGCATCAGCGCCACCGCATCGAAGCCGGGCATCTGCGCGCCCATCTCCCTGAAGGCGGGCGTCAGCCCCGCGAGAGCCTCGAGCTCCGTGCCGGGCCGCAGCGCCTCGTCACGCGCGAGAATGGGCAGCCCGTTGATATCGGTGACCGGCAGGATCGAGCGCTCGAAGCGGCCCTCCTCCCAGGCGCGGGCGGCGCGCGCCTGGCTCTCCGCCGCGTAGCCATCGGCGGCCTCGCGCGTGATGCCGTGCTTCGTGGCGATGAGGTCCGCGGCAATGCCCTGCGGCACGAAATGTCGGGGGATGGCAAGCGAGGGATCGACGGCGATCGCCGCCCCGTCCGAGCCCATGGGCACGCGGCTCATCATCTCGACCCCGCCGGCCAGATACGCTTGCCCCAATCCGCCCTGCACCTGCGCGGCGCCAAGCATCACCGCCTCGAGCCCCGAGGCGCAGAAGCGGTTGATCGACAGGCCCGGAATTGTCTCGTCCAACCCCGAGGCCAGGACGGCGGAGCGCGCGAGACAACCGCCCTGTTCGCCGATCTGGGTGGCATTGCCCCAGATCACATCCTCGAGCACCGGCCCATCGAGTCCGTTCCGCTCCCGGAGCCCATCCAGCACAAGCGCCGAGAGCCGCAGGGCCGTCACCTCGTGCAGCGCGCCATCCGGCCGCCCCCGCCCGCGCGGGGTGCGGATCGCGTCATAGATATAGGCCTCGGACATGGCTCCTCCTTCCATGGTCGGCCGGGATGTGTGGCGCCTCTAGGCCCGGTCGGCGGGCGAGCCGGGCATCAGCTCATAGGGGTGCTTCCAGCCCGGCAAGGCTTCGATACCACTTAGCCAGCGGTCGATGTTCGGCCAGTCTGCCCGGACAAAGCCGAAGGGCTCGGGATAGAAAAGATAGCCGCAGCAGCAGAAATCCGCGTGGGTCGGCCCGTCGCCGACGATCCAGTCGCGGCCGCCGAGGTGCGCGTCGAGCACCTGGTAGGCGGCCTTGAGCCGCCCCTGTGTGAAGGCGATCACCTCGGCCGGGCGCTTGTCCTCGGGGAGGAAGTTCATCAGGAAACGCGTCATTCCGGCCGGGCTGCTGAGCTTGTGGTTGTCCCAGAACTGCCAGCGCAGCACCTCGCGCGCCTCCTCGGGCGTGGCGCCGCCGAACTTGCCGGTCTTCTCGGTGATATAGTGCTGGATCACCCCCGATTGGGTGAGGGTGATGTCGCCATCGACCAGCACCGGCACCTCGCCCATCTCGTTGACCTCGGCGCGGTACTCGGGCGTGCGGGTGGCGCCATTGAAGAAATCCACCTTCACCGGTTCCCAATCCAGCCCCGCGAGCTGCAGCGGCAGTGCCGCCTTGTAGGCATTTCCGGATTCTCCGAAACAGTAGAGCTTGATGGTCATGCGCGCGGTCTTTCCCTGTGCGTTGCGGCGCGGGCAGTGGCGGGGGCTTCGCGCCCCCGCATTCCCGCGGGATACTCGATCCTAGAAGAAACCAGTTTCGACGCCAGATGTAACCCGTTCTTAACCTCGCGGCGGAAAGACTGTCGGCGCGGTACAGGCTGGGACGCCGATGACCGCCCTAGCAGCAACCCCGCCGCCAAGCCGGAGGCCCTTGCAGGCCGGTGCCGCGGTGGGGCGGACCGAGTGCAGTCCCGCGTGGCCCGGCTCCTGGTGATCCGTCTGGTGATCCGCCCGGTGACCGGGCTCGACGTGGCGTGGACCCGATGTGCGGCTCCGGTATGTCTTCTAGGCGGAACCATCCCGCGGGGGTCCGGGGGTGCGACACCCCCGGTCCTTCGCCCGCCGCCCGCGCGGTCGAGGGGGGCGGAGGTCTGGCTCATCGCTTGCGCGCCTCGAGCTCGGCGTTGAACAGCCGCAGCCGGTGCGAGAGCACCTCGGCATCGGTCACGCTGCCGAAATTCTCGAAGAGGAAAGACAGCGCCTCGCCCTCGTCGAGCCCCGCCGCCGCCGAGAAGCTGCGCAGGCCGCGGTAGCCGTCCTCTGTCATCGCGACCGAGAAGCGTCGGGTGAGACGAAAGCGCTTGGGCATGGGCGGCTCCTTTTCGGTAACTTTCGCAACAGGGTTTCATTCTGCGGCCCCGGGCCTCGGCGCGCCGAGCCACCGCGGTCAGGATCGCGGCGCAGGTGCCGCGGTCCGCAGATGCAGAAACGCCCCGGTCGATCCGCGGTACGTCGCGAAGGACGAACAGCAGATCCGCGACCGGGGCGGTATACTTGGGCTGTGCAGCTTGTATTGCGCCTGGCATGGGGCCTCCTCTCCCGTCCGCCAAGGCCTCGCGATGGTCCGCTGGGGGATCAGCCGGCCTTGCGCTCCAACTCGCCGAGCATCTGTTCGCCCCAGGCAAGCTGTTCTTTCAGTTCCTCGATCGCCATGGTCAGATCATCGCGCTGACGGATCATGTCGGCAAGACGTTCCTGGCCGATCTCGTAGCTGCGCGCGATCTGGGTCCGCTGCTGGTCACCCTTGTCGTAGAGCTCCAGAAGCTGGCGGATCTCTTCGAGGCTGAAGCCGAAGCGCTTGCCGCGCAGGATCAGTTTCAGCCGCGCCCGGTCACGCCGGGTGAAGAGGCGCTTCTGTCCTTCACGGATGGGAAAGAGCAGTTCCTTCTGCTCGTAGAAACGGAGAGTCCGCGGCGTCACCTCAAACAGGTCGCACATTTCGCGGATCGTCATAAACTGGTCGTCACTCATGTCAGGTCTTCTACCTCACTTCGCGTCAAGATGACGGGTGAACTGCGCCTTTCATGACAATCCTACAACTGCCCCCTATCCTTTTGAGACCGCTACGCAACGTCATTTCCGAAATTACGTAACTTCGTTAAGCGTCACGCGATGGCGGGAAGAACTTTCTTTCCCCGGTTGCGCGTGACGCAGCCATTCCGGGGCTCGAATGTATGCAGCCGGGTACGAAATCAAAGCGTTTCAACACGCCCGCGGCGGGTGATTCGCCTTATTCACCCAGCTCTTTGAGGGTCACATCCCGAAGCGCTTTGAGTTCCTCGATCGCCGAATCGAGCTGCGCGCGCTGCTCGCCGAGCTGCACGAGCTGCCGGTCCGCCATCTCCACCCAGGTGCGCATCTGTGCCTCGGTGCCGTCGCGTTCGTACATCTGCAGCCATTGCCGGATCTCCTCGAGCTGGAATCCGAACTTTCGCCCGCGCAGGATCAGCGTCATCCGCGCCACCTCGCGCGGGCCGTACCAGCGCGATCGCCCGTCACGATCGGGGGTGAGCAGCTCGATGTACTCGTAGTAGCGCAAGGTGCGTGGGGTGACCTCGAACCGTGCGCACATTTGCTTGAAGCTGAGACGTGTCTCGCTCATTGGGCCTCCTGACGTGGCGAAAGGTAATGCGGCACCGCGGCGAGGGCAATGGCCGCGCGGCTTGCGGTGCGCGATCCGTCGCCGCATAAAGACGCGAGACGAGAAAGGGATATCGCCATGTCCACGGATGCGGAGTCGGTTTTCGACCCGGCGGTTGCGGCCGAGCTGATCCTGCGGCTACCGCAGGCGCGCGCGCTGGGTCTGAAGATCACCGGTTTCGGCGATGGCTGTGCCGAGATTCACATGCCCTTCGCGGCGCAGCTCGTCGGGGACCCCGAGACCGGGGTGATCCATGGTGGTGCGGTCTCGACGCTGATGGACACCTGCGGCGGCGCCTCGGTCATGGCGCACCGCCAAGTCGAGGGGCACACCGCCACCATCAGCCTGCGCATCGACTACCTGCGCGCCGCCACGCCGGGGCAGGGGATCACTGCCCGGGCCGAATGCCACCACGTGACCCGCTCGGTCGCTTTCGTGCGCGCCGTGGCGCTGGACGAGGACACGGAGCGCCCCGTCGCCATGGCCACCGGCACCTTCACCGTCCCGCAGCTGCGCGGCGACACGCCGGAGGACACCGCATGAGCCATCGCAAGCCCGAACCCGTCCAGGTGGTGAAGCAGCGCCGCGACACCGCGCTTCGCGCGCTGGCCGGCGGCGTGCCTTACGTGAATTTCCTCGGCATCACCTTCGACCGCCGCGGCGACGAGCTGACCGGGGTGCTGAACTTCGACGAGAAGCTGATCGGCAACCCCGACCTGCCAGCGCTGCACGGCGGGGTGACCGCCGCCTTTCTCGAGGTGACCTCGATCATCACCCTGAGCTGGATGAGCCTCTGGGGCGAGGTCGAGTCCGGTCGGCTCGATCTCGAGACGCTGGAGCAGGGTCGGCTGCCGCGCCTGCCCAAGACCATCGATTTCACCATAGACTACCTGCGCCCCGGCCTGCCGCGCGACGCCTATGCCCGGGCCCGTGTCACCCGCTCGGGTCGGCGCTACGCCTCGGTCCATGCCGAAGCCTGGCAGGACAACCGCGACCGGCCGATCGTTCAGGCGGTGGGGCACTTCCTGATGCCCTGGGACGAGAGATGAGCAGGCCCCTTCGCAGCGTCGCCTCCGTGCCCTTCGTCCCTCTCTGAAGAAACCATGCGCTCCCAGAACCTCCCCCTGACCCATGGCCGCGTGCTGAAGATTGCGCTGCCGATCCTGCTCTCGAACGCCACGGTGCCGATCCTCGGCGCGGTGGACACCGCCGTGGTCGGCCAGATCCCCAGCCCCGAGCCGATCGCCGCGGTCGGCATCGGCGCGGTGGTGCTCTCGGCGATCTACTGGATCTTTGGCTTCCTGCGCATGGGCACCACCGGGCTCACCGCCCAAGCGCTCGGCGAGAATGATCGCTGCGAGGTCTCCGCCCTGCTCGCGCGGGCGCTGCTGATCGGTCTTGCCGGGGGCGTGCTGCTGATCGCGCTGCAGGCGCTGATCTTCCGCATCGCCTTTGCCGCCTCCCCGGCCTCGCAAGAGGTCGAGCAAATGGCGCAGAGCTACATGCAGATCCGCATCTGGTCGGCACCGGCGGCGGTGGCGATCTACGGGCTCACCGGCTGGCTGATCGCGCAGGAGCGGACGCGGGCAGTGCTGGTGCTGCAGCTTGGCATGAACGCGGTGAACGTGGTGCTCGATCTGGCGCTGGTGCTCTGGGTCGGCATGGGGGTCGAGGGCGTGGCGCTGGCCACCTTCGTCGCCGAATGGTCGGGTCTGGGCCTTGGCCTCTGGCTCTGCCGCGACGGCTTTGCCGAGGCCGGCTGGCGGAACCGGGCGCGGGTCTTCGATCCGGCGCGGCTGCGCCGCATGGCCGCGCTCAACGGCGATATCCTGATCCGCTCGCTGCTGCTGGAGGCGATCATCGTCTCGTTCATGCTGGTCGGCGGACGCTTCGGCGACGAGACCCTCGCGGCAAACCAGGTGCTGATGCAGTTCATGATGATCACCGCGCACACGATGGACGGCTTCGCCTTTGCCGCAGAGGCGCTGGTCGGCCAGGCGGTGGGGGCGCGCAATCTGCCGCACCTGCGCCGCAGCGCCCGGCTCGCGGGCCTTTGGTGCGTGGTGGCGGCGCTTCTGCTGGCGGGGCTCTTCTGGCTCGTCGGACCTCTGCTGATCCGTGGCATCGCCGCCGACGAGGCCGTGCGCGCCGCGGCGATTGCCTTCCTGCCATGGATGGTCGTCTCGCCACTGCTGCAGGCGTTGCCCTTCACGCTCGACGGCATCTTCATCGGTGCGACGCGCTCGGCGGACATGCGCAACATGATGGCAGTCTCGGCGGTGATCTACGCGGCGGTGCTGCTGCTGGCGCTGCCGGGGATGGGCAACCACGGGCTCTGGCTGGCCTACCAGGTCTCCTTCCTTGCACGCGGGCTGACGCTGGCGCTGCGCTACCCGGCGCTGGAACGCTGGGTGGCCAAGGGCGGCTGAAGCGGGGGCTCCGCCCGCCGCGTCGCTGCCTGGGGACCCGCTTCCGAGACGCCGCGCGCGTCTCCCCCCGGGATTTTCCGGCCCAAAAGATAAACCGGAGGCAACGCGCACCTCCGGCTTCTTCTCTTTCCAAATACGTGTATCCGGCGCACGCGCGAGAGGCGCACCGTCGCAAGCGAGGCTCAGCCGGCGGCGGCCTGGACCTCGGCGACGATCCCGTCGACCACCTGCGTCAGCAGCGCTTCGTCCTCGCATTCTGCCATCACCCGGATCAAAGGCTCGGTGCCCGACTTGCGGATCAGCAGGCGGCCGCGTCCCGAGAGCTGCGCCTCGGCCTCGGCGATGGCGCCCTGTACGCTGGCGGCGTCAAGCGGTGTCTGCCCGGCACCGAAGCGCACGTTCTTAAGCAGCTGCGGCACCGGCTCGAAGTTGCGCGCGAGGCGGCTGGCGGGCTGCCCGGTGCGGACCATCTCGGCGAGGAACTGCAGCCCCGCCATGAGACCATCGCCGGTCGTGGCGTAATCGGTCATCACGATGTGGCCCGACTGCTCGCCGCCGAGGTTGAAGCCACGCGCCCGCATCATCTCGACCACGTAGCGGTCGCCGACCTTGGTGCGGGCGAGGGTGAGCCCGCGATCGCCGAGGTAGCGCTCGAGCCCGAGGTTCGACATCACCGTGGCGACCAGCGTGCCACCGGCAAGCCGGTCTTCCTCGGCCCAGCGGCCGGCCATCAGCGCCATGATCTGATCACCGTCCGCCACGGTGCCTTTCTCGTCGATCAGGATCACCCTATCGGCATCGCCGTCGAGGCAAATGCCGACATCGGCGCCATGCGCCACCACGGTCTCGGCGGCGGTCTGCGGCTTGGTCGAGCCGCATTGGTCGTTGATGTTGAGCCCGTTGGGATGGGTGCCCACCGGGATCACCTCGGCGCCGAGCTCCCAGAGAACCTCGGGCGCGGCGCGGTAGGCGGCGCCATTGGCGCAGTCGATCACCACCTTCATGCCGTCAAGCCGCATGCCGTGCGGGAAGCTCGATTTCACCCGCTCCTGGTAGCGGAAGCGGCCATCGTCGATCCGCTTGGCGCGGCCGATGTTGCCGGCCTGGGCCGGCTCGACGCCCGCCTCGACCAGCGCCTCGATCTCGGCCTCTGCCTCATCCGAGAGCTTGAAGCCATCGGGGCCGAAGAACTTGATGCCATTGTCATGCGCGGGATTGTGCGAGGCCGAGATCATGATCCCGACGTCGGCGCGCATCGAGGGCGTCAGAAGCCCCACCGCCGGGGTCGGCACCGGGCCGAGCAGCAGCACGTTCATGCCGGTCGAGGTGAGCCCCGCCGTCAGCGCGGTCTCGAACATGTAGCCCGAGAGCCTTGTGTCCTTGCCGATCACCACGCGGTGCGTGCCGCCCGCCTCGCGGCGGAAGTAGCGCCCGGCGGCGGCGCCGATGGCCAGCGCCATCTCGGCGGTCATCGGGTGCATGTTGGCGGTGCCGCGCACCCCGTCGGTGCCGAAAAGCTTGCGGGTCATTCTTGGCCTCCTTCTTCGACGGCCTGCCAAAGCGTCAGGGCCTGGCGCGTCTCGCGCACGTCGTGCACGCGGATGATCTGGGCCCCTTGCGCCACGCCTGCAAGGGCGGTGGCGATGGAGCCGGGGAAACGTTTCGCGGCCTCGGTCTCGCCCGAGAGCTTGCCGATGAAGCCCTTGCGCGAGACGCCGAGCAGGATCGCGCAGCCAAGGCCGTGGAACAGCGACAGCCCGTGCAGCAGCGCGAGGTTCTGATCGAGGGTCTTGGCAAAGCCGATGCCGGGATCGACCACGATCTTTTCGCGCGGCAGCCCGGCGTGCTCCAGCGCATGCACCTGCGTCTCGAGGAAGTCGTAGACGTCGAGCAGCACGTCGGCGTAATCGGTCTCGGCGCTCATCGTCTCGGGCGTGCCGCGCATGTGCATGACGCAGACGGGCAGGCGGGAGGAGGCGCAGAACTCGGTCATCTCGGGATCGAAGACCAGCCCCGAGACATCGTTGATCAGCGTGGCACCGGCCTCGGCGGCGGCGCGGGCGACGGCGGCCTTGCGGGTGTCGATCGAGATCGGCACGCCCTTCAGTGCCTCGGTGACCGGCACGACGCGGGCGATCTCTTCGTCGACCGGCACTTCCGGCGCGCCGGGGCGCGTGCTCTCGCCGCCTATGTCGAGGATGTCGGCGCCCTCTTTAAGCATCCGATGGGCGCGGGCGATGGACTCCTGCGCCGAGGCATCGGTGCCGCCGTCGGAAAAGCTGTCTGGGGTAACATTGAGAATGCCCATGATCCGCGGGCCGTCCATCGACAGGCCGGCGACGGGCTCGCGCGGGGCGGTGAGCCGGGCCAGCACATCCTGTGGCACCTCGCAGACGGAAACCACCGTCACCGCCTCGCCGCGGGTGTGGCGCACGCACTGACTGAACCAGCGCGGACCCCCGGCAAGCGGCAGGGCGTCATCTGGGCGGGCGTGTCCGCACTGGACGAGGGGGCGGTATCGGGCAGTCATTGAGCGTCTGTGCCCGATGCGCGCCCGCTTGGCAAGCCGGGCGGCGACGGGCTCAGAGCGTGGTATTTCCGACTGTTACAGCCCTCGCTGGAACCGTCAGACCGGCGGGCGGCTCTTCGCCGATCATCACCAGCTCGCAGGCCTCCATCAGCCCGGCGAACCAGCCCGCCAGCTCGGCGGGGTCTTCGGGGTGGGCTTCCTGACCGGTCGGCGTGTCGAGCACGATCTTCGACGGCGCCCAGATGCAGCTCTGGCCGTTCTTCATCGCCCAGTCGAGCTCGGTGCGCGTGGCGACCACCTTGGCGCGCGGGTCGCGGGCCGCAAGCATCCAGGCGTTCTGTTCGATCGCCAGCAGGTCGATGCGGCGCTGCGCCAGCGGGTGGCTGGCCTGAGGTCGCGCCCCTTCGGGCAGGCCGACGCAGAGGATCACCGGCGCGCCAAGGGTCTCGGCCTGGTCGAGCCAGCCCGAGAGCGCGGTGTCGGCGATGGCGGCGTTCGACAGGTAGATCACCCGCGGATGCGGGCGCTCGCGGGCGCCATCCTGCGCCGCGCCCACCGGTTCGCCGTCGCGGGCGCGGACGATCTCGACCCCCAGCGCGCCGGGACCGCGGTCGAGCTTCTCGATCCGCACGAAGACCCGCAGCGCCTGCGGCTCCAGCAAGATGCGTTCGGCGATGCGCTCGGCGAGGGTCTCGAGCAGGTTCAGCCGCTCGGCGGCCAGCTCGGCGGCAATCGCTTCGGTCACCGTGTCATAGGAGAGGATGAGATCGACGTCGTCCTCGAGCGCGCCCTTGCCGGGGGCCACCTCGACCACGACGTTGAAGCGCACCCGCTGGGTTTGCCCGCGCTCGGCCTGGAAAGCGCCGATCTCGACCTCGACAACGTGGTCGCGCAGTGAGATGCGGTCGCGCGGGGTCTCGCCGGCGGTGGCGATGGCCCGTTCGTCGGGATGGGCGAAGGCGAGGCGGATTTCATCGGCCATGGCAGCGGCTCCGGAAGCGAAAACTGCCGCCTCTCTAGCAGGGGCCTGACGCAGGGGCGACCCCGACAACGGCGTGCCGGGGGAGAAAAGCGGCGCTCAGTTGCTGGTGCTGATACGGTAGTTCGCGCCGCGGTAGAAGTAATGCGCGCCGATGGTGGCCGTCTTGGTGAACTTGCGGGCCCAGCTCGGGCGCACGGCGCGGGTGTGATAATAGGTGGCGCCCTGGGTCAGCGCCCGCGGCGCGCCCGAGATCACCGCCTTGGCCACCTTGGCAACGCGGTCCCAGGCGGCCTTTTCGCTGACGTGCTCGGGGCGGCCGTCGCAGGTGTAGGAGAACTGGCAGGCGTGCAGACGCCCGGTGCCCTGGTTGATCACCCCGCAGACCGAGTCCGGGAAGCGCGGGCTGTCGACGCGGTTCATGATCACCTCGGCGACAGCGAACTGCCCCTGCAGGCTCTCGCCGCGGGCCTCGAAGTAGAGCGCCTCGGCCAGGCACTGGAACTGAGCGCCGCCGGTCGCCTTGGGCTGGGTGGCGAGCCAGGCGCGGTCGTAGTGGGGGACCTTCGAGCTGCCGGCCGAGACCGGCGTGATCATGCTGCGCAGATGCGAAGAATTTGCGGAACGAAGCGCGCTCTGTTCGAGTTTGACGAGGTGACGGATGCTGTCATGCTGGATGTCAGCGCGGACGGGAAGCGCCGCAAAACATGCGGCGATGACGATCGCGGTGGCACGAAACATTAAGGGCTCTCACAGCTCGGGGGGGCACCCCGAGGGATGCCGAAATCCGAGGCGATTTACAAAAAAGTCGCCAATTCGTCCACCCAAGTAAGTCCGCGCAAAAGGACAGTGTCCTTATCCCTTGTGGAAAACGGCTCTTTTTAGGCGAATCTCGGCCTTTTTCCCCCGATTTTCTCTTTTAGCGCGAGTTGCGCAGCGGCAAGTCTTGCAACCGGAACGCGGAATGGTGAGCAGCTCACGTAGTCGATTCCGGCCTCCCTGCAGAAGGCAATCGAATCAGGGTCGCCGCCATGTTCGCCGCAGATCGAGAGCATGATTCCGCGGTTGCCGTGTCTGCCACGCTCGACCCCGATCTTGATCAGCTCGCCCACCCCTTCGGGGTCGAGCCGGTGGAACGGGTCCTCGGCAAAGACCCCTTGCTGCACGTAATGCGACATGAACCGCCCGGCGTCGTCGCGCGACAGCCCGTAGGTCATCTGCGTGAGATCGTTGGTGCCGAAGGACATGAAATGCGCATGCTGGGCGATCTCGTCGGCGCGCAGGCAGGCGCGCGGGGTCTCGACCATCACGCCGAGCGAATAGTCGAAGTCCCGGCCACGCTCGTTGCGCACCGCGGCGGCGACGGCGTCGATGCGGGTCTTCACCAGCTCGACCTCCTTCATCGCCGAGACCAGCGGCAGCATGATCTCGGGCTCTACCGGGGCGCCGTCTTTCGACGCATCCAGCGTCGCCTCGAAGATGGCCCGGGCCTGCATGTCGTAGATCTCGGGCACGGCGATGCCGAGCCGCACGCCGCGCATGCCCAGCATCGGGTTGTATTCGCCCATCGACTCGACCCGTCGGGTCACGTCGCTGACCGGGAGGTCGAGCGCCTCGGCCAGATCGCGCAGCCCGGCGCGGTCGGTGGGCAGGAACTCGTGCAGCGGCGGATCGAACAGGCGGATGCAGACGGGCATGCCCTCCATGATCCGGAAAAGTTCCGTGAAATCGGCACGTTGCATTGGCAGAAGCCGGGCAAGCGCGGCCTTCCGGTCCTCGGGGCTGTCGGCGAAGATCATCTCGCGCATCGGGGTGATGCGGTCGGCCTCGAAGAACATGTGCTCGGTCCGGCACAGGCCAATCCCCTGCGCTGCGAAGTTGCGCGCGGTGGCGGCATCGGCGGGGGTGTCGGCATTGGCGCGGATGCCGATGTCCCGGGCGTCGTCAGCCCAGGACATGAAGGTGCGGAAGGCGTCGTCCAGCGCCGCCTCGACCATCGCCGGAGCCCCTGCGAGGATTTGCCCCGAGGTGCCGTCGACGGTGATCGTGTCACCCTCGTAGAACCGGCGACCATCCTGTGAAATCAACACCTTGTCGTTCAGACGAAAGCCCATGTTGGCGGCGCCCACTACCGAGGGCAGGCCGAGCCCGCGGCCGATCACCGCCGCGTGGCTGGTCATCCCGCCGCGCTCGGTCAGCACCGCGGCGGCCACATGCATGCCGCGCACGTCCTCGGGCGAGGTCTCGCGCCGGACAAGGACGCAGGGCTCGCCGCGCGCAGCCGAGGCCTGCGCCTCGGCGGCACTGAAGACGATCTTGCCGGTGGCGGCGCCGGGCGAGGCCGCGACGCCCTTGCCGATCACGTCGCGCTCTGCCTCGGGCGAGACCTGCCGGTGCAGCAGTTCCGACAGCCCGCGCGGTTCCACCCGCATCAGCGCCTCTTCCCGGGTGATGATCCCGTCTTCGGCGAGCCGCACGGCAATGCGCAGCGCACCGCGGGGCGAGCGCTTCACCCGCACCCCGTCGAGGATATGAACCCTGCCGTTCTCGAGCGTGAATTCGATCTGCATCTCGGCGCGCAGGCGCTGGCGCATCAGCCGCGCGTGGGCCTTGAGCTGCTCGAAGGCCTCCGGCGCCAGCTCCTCCAGCGAGGGTCCGCGCGGATCGCGTTCGAGAAACAGCGCCGCGCTCTCGTCGTGCAGCGCGTCGCGGCCCTGGCTCTGGTGCAGGTAGCGTCCGGTGATCTGCGGCAGGCCGGTGTCGGAGTTGACCAGTTGCAGAACGCCAGAGCCGCATTCGCCGATGCCCAGCCCCAGCGCCATCTCCTGCACGATGAGCCCCAGCCCGGCATCCACCGGCGCCCCCTTGGCTTGGCGCAGCAGCCGGGCGGTGGTGCCTTCCCAGGCGCGGGCCATGGTGCGCAGAACGGCGGTGAGCTGAACGGCGGGATCCTGCGGGAAGGGCTCCTCGGCCTCTTCCTCGTAGGCGCGCAGCGCGTCCGACAGGCCCTGCTGGCCTTCGGTGTCGATCTCTTCAAAGACATCGGGGTCGAGCCGTGCCACGTGGATCGCGTAGCCGGTGACAAAACGCTTGTAGAGCGCCGAGGCCGCCTCCGCCCCGATGCGGTCGGAATAGTCGATGAAGGTGGCGTCGTTCATGCCGATGTTGAGCACCGAGCCCGGCCCGCCCCAGTCGGGATCCTCGGAGGAGGGGCGCACGCAGAGAAGCGTGCCGGGGGTGAACTGGCCGAGAATCAGCGCGGGCGGCGGCACCTCGCCCTGCGCGATGCGGTGCACCGTGTCGAAGCTCAGCGCAACGGTGCGCGGCACCGGAAGATCGAGTCGGACCAGCCGCTGCAGGCACTTAGCACGGCCGCCATGGCTCGGCGTCGTGATCGGCGCCGAGGGAGTGATGAGCGTGACATGCGGATCATCGGCCTGCATGTCTTTCCGGTAGGTGTCGGGCATGACGGGGCCCCTGTTTCTCCGCAATGCAGCATATCCCGAAAAGGGTGTGCCGCACTAATACCTTTTGAAAGGCCCGGTGCCATGACGGGGCGTAACGAGGCGGCACCGGTCCCGAAATGATCGCCCCGGCGCGCCGCCGGGGCGTCGGCGCTAGCCTTCGACGCGGGTCAAATCGGCCACCTGCAGGCAGGTCTGGCGGATCCGCGACAGCAGGTTGAGCCGGTTGCGGCGCACCACCTGGTTGTCCGAGTTCACCTGCACCGCCTCGAAGAAGGCGTCGATCGGTCCGCGCAGCGCGGCCATGGCGGCCATCGCGGCGGCGAAATCCTCCTTGGCCATCGCCGGGGCGATCTCGGCCTCAGCGGTGTCCAGCGCGGCGAAAAGCGCCTTCTCCTCGTCGCTCTCGGCGAACTTGGGGTCGGCACCGAAGCTGTATTCGACCCCGTCCTTCTCTTCGGCCTGCGTCAGGATGTTGTTGGCGCGCTTGAAGCCCTGAACGAGGTTGCCGCCGTCCTCGGTCGCCAGCGTCTCGCTCAGCGCCGTGGCGCGGGTCACCAGCAGCGCGAGGTCGTCGCGGTTCGGCATGGCGAGGCAGGCATCGATCACATCGTGGCGGATGCCCTCGTCGCGCAGGTGCACCTTCAGGCGGTCATGGATGAAGGCCAGCAGGTCGTCGCTGAGATCGTTGGAATGCTGCTCGACCTCGGCGATCCACTCCGGCGCGTCACCCTCGATCTGGTCGATCACCGCGCGCACCGCCGCACCGAAGACCCCGTGATGCGCGATCTCGCGCAGCAGCTCGTCGCGCAGCGCCTCCTCGTGCTTGCCCTCGGGGTTGATCTTGTGGCGCAGCAGCTGCGCGTCGATCAGCCGGTCGAGATGCAGCCGCAGGCCATTGTTCAGCACCAGCCGGATCACGCCGAGCGCGGCGCGGCGCAAGGCGAAGGGGTCCTTCGAGCCGGTGGGCTTCTCATCGATCGCCCAGAAGCCGGTCAGCGTGTCGAGCTTGTCGGCCAGCGCCACCGCCACCGAGACCGGCGCCGTCGGCACGTCGTCGGACGGGCCGAGCGGCGAGTAATGCTCCTGGCAGGCGGCGGCCACCTCGGTCGGAAGCCCCGCGGCCTCGGCGTAGTAGCGGCCCATGAGGCCCTGAAGCTCGGGGAACTCGTAGACCATTTCGGACGACAGATCCGCCTTGGCCACCAGCGCGGCCTGCTCGGCGAGCGCGGCATCGGCGCCGACCATCGGTGCGATCTCGCGGGCCAGCGCGGCGATGCGCTCGATGCGGGCCTTCTGGCTGCCCATCTTGTTGTGGAAGGTCACGTTGCCCAGCCGCCCGGTCCAGGCGGTCAGCCCCTCGGACTTGGCAACGCGCAGGTCGTTCTCCCAGAAGAACTTGGCGTCCGACAGGCGGGCCGAAAGCACCTTCTGGTTGCCAGCGAGGATGGTCGCACCATCGTCGGCGGTTTCTATGTTGGCCACGGTGACGAAGCGCTCGATCCGTCCGGTCGCGGCATTCTTCACCGAGAAGAACTTCTGGTGTTCCTTCATCGAGGTCTGCAGCACCTCGGGCGGCAGCTGCAGGAAGTCCTCGCCGATCTCGCCCATCAGCACGACCGGCCATTCCACGAGGCCTGCCACCTCGGCCAGCAGACCCCGGTCCTCGACCACCTCAAGCCCCGCGGCAAAGGCGCGGTTGGTGGCGTCATGCCAGATGGTATCGGCGCGCTCGGCGGGGCTGAGCACAACCTTGGCGCGCTTCAGCTTGGCCTCGTAATCGTCGAAGGACGACACTTCGAAGGCCTCGCCGCCCATGAAACGGTGGCCGCGGGTGGTCTTGCCCGCGGTGATGCCGTCGATCTCCAGCGGCACCACCTCGGCGCCCTGCTCGTCGCTGAGCAGGCAGATGATCGAATGCAGCGGACGCACCCAGCGCAGCGAGCCCGCGCCCCAGCGAATCGACTTTGGCCAGGGGAAATTGCGGACCGTCTTTTCCAGCACTTCGGCGATGATCTCGGCGGCCGGGCGACCGGGCTTCTCGATGATGGCGAAAAGCACCTTGCCCTTCTTGTCCTCGCGCTCCTCGCATTGCGCGCGGGTGACCCCGGCGCCGCGCAGGAAGCCCTCGATGGCCTTCTCGGGCGCGTCGACCTTGGGGCCGCGGCGCTCTTCGCGGGTGGCAGGCGAGGCGGCCAGAAGCCCCTGCACCGTCAGCGTCAGCCGGCGCGGCGTCGAGAAGGCGGCGGCGCCCGCATAGGTCAGACCGGCCTCCACCAGACCGTCGGTGACGAGCTTCTTCAGGTCCTCGGCGGCGCGGGTCTGCATCCGGGCCGGAATTTCTTCGGAAAAGAGTTCGATCAGCAGGTCGGGCATGGTCTCACCAAGGTAAAGTTCGGATGCGGGGATAGACCCATGCGGCGCTGGCGTCCAGCCGTTAGCGGCAATGTTGCGGGGATGGATCGGACGGCGCGCCGCCCATCAGCCGCGCGGCATCTTCAGCACGACGTTTCGGCCGCTCTTCACGTAGCGCAGCTCGTCCTCGGAGATGGCCGCGATGCGTCCGCCGTCGATGCGGTCGCCGACCTGCACCTTCTGGTACTTGCCCGACGGCAGGCGCACCAGCGCGCGGCGGCTGCTGTCCTTGCCGTAGATGCCGATGAGGCTGACCTCGCGCAGGTTGATCTGGTCGCTCAATGTCGCGCTCTTGGCCACGCTGGCGTTCTGCGGGATGCTCGGGCCGGGCGCGATGGCAACCGCCGGCGCGTTCGAGGCCTGTTTCACCGCCTCCTGAACGATCGCCTCCATGCTGCGCGGGCGCGGCAGCGGGGTGAGCGAGGCGCCGATGGCCTGATCGGTGACCGGCAGATCGAGCGCCAGCGCCTCTTCCTGCGCGGTGAGCGGACGCATTTGCGGGCGCATCTGCTCGAGCTCGGCCAGCGAGACGCCGCCCAGCACCGCCCGCTCGGTCTGCTCGATCAGATCGCCGGGACGGCCGCGGGGCCGGAAGCCGGACAGCGCCGGATCGGCGGCGGGGTCAGGCGCAGGACTCTCTCCAGCTGACTCCGGTGCCGCGGCCTCGCCCTCTGCAGGCGCGGCCTCGTCCGCGGGCCCTTCGGGCGCCGCCTCCGGCACGGGATCGCGCAGCGGCGGGGTCTGCGGCGGCAGGCCGGTAAAGATGCGTACCCCGTCGGGCGAGACCGTGCCCTCGGCCGAGGCCTTGACCAGCCCGCGGTCGTCGAGATCGAAGCGCACGCCGGGACCGGGTGGCAGGCGCACCGGCTCGAGGCTCAGATCCTCGCGCGGTCCGGCGTCGAGGTCGGGCAGGGCGACGGCATCGAACTGCTGCACCTCGGGGTCGATCGAGGCAACGTAGACATCCTCGGCGTTGGTCTGAGGCGGCCGCGCCGGGGCGTTCGGGGCGCGCTGCCAGATGCCGGTGACGGCATAGGTCTCGGCGGCCTCGTCGCTGGTCATCTGGCTGCGCTCGGTCACCCGCGGCGCCGGGAGCTCCTCGAAGCCCTCGCTGGCCGGCGGCGGCAGGTCGAGCGCGGCGAGCATTGCGTCGGCGTCTTCCTCGGCGTCGGGCTCCTCGGCAGCCAAGTCGACAGAAGCGGGACTCGGGGCGCCCTCGGAGATCTCCCCGGGGGCCGCCAGCGCCACGTCCTCGGCCTGCGACGGGGCGAAGAAACGCGAGATCTCATCGCCCAGCAGAACCGACGAGAAAGCCGCCACGGCGGCAAGGAAAAGCAGCAGCAGCACGGTCAGGATGAGCCCGAGGAAACGCGGCTTGCCACCGACTTTCTGCTCGCCCCTTGCACCGAAGACGGTCAGCCGCTCGCGCTCTTCCTCGGGGGTCAGCGAGGCGGCGGCGCGGCGGGCGCGGCTGTCGGAACGATCCGCCTCCTGACGCAGCGCGGCGACGCGCGCCTGCCCCGAGACCGGGGCGCTCCCCGAGGGGGCCAGCGGCTGCGAGACCGGCGGGCGCGGGGTGACCTGCTTGATCCCCTGCGTGGTGTCCGAGCCGGTCTCCGGCGCCTCGGGGGTGCGGATCGTCACGGCCGGGGCCTGCGGCGCGGCGGGCTCGGTCTTCTCGCGGCGCTTGCCGAAGCCGAAGGGCCGCCGCTTGCCGGGCTGCGCCTCGGAGCCGGGCGCCTCGGCGGGGTCGGCCTGTGGGCGCAGGTCGGGCGTCCCGGCTGGCGCGATCTCCGGGGCCGGGGGCGGCGCGGGGTTTGCCGCGGGCGGGACTTCGCGCCCCATGCTGAGCCGCGGCGCCCAGGCC